>DAOSDU010000014.1 GCA_035362715.1 Methanofastidiosum sp. | reverse complement strand
TTAAAAATATTATTTTTAGAATTAAGATTTTTATCCCTTGATTTTAATGGGTCTATTTCTACTTGATATATATCCTGTTTTTCTTCTGAAGCTCTAAAAATAATTTTACCGTCTGGCCCTACAATTTGGCTCTGGCCAATAAATTTTAATCCTCTTTCTTTGCCCACTCTATTTGAGGTAATTGAATATACCTTATTCTGAAGGCATATAGTTTTCATTGCTTCTGGACAATAAGGCATGACTAAATTTGCAGGATGGCATAATATATCTGCCCCCATAAGGGATAAAGTTCTAGTAGATTCCGGGAAAAACCAGTCAAAACATATCATTGTTCCTATCTTAATGCCATCTATCTCAAATATTCTGAATCCTAAATCTCCAGGGAGAAAATAATCCTTTTCATCAAAAAAAAGATGAATTTTTCTGTATTTTCCGATATATTCTCCTTTGCTAACTATTGCCAGAGAATTATACAATCCTCTGTCTGTTTTCTCTGATATTCCAAAAACTAGAGTTTTATCTGTATCTTCTGTATACTTCTTTAATGTTTTTGTAGTGTAACCGTCAGGTATTTTTTCTGAAACATCTAACACCTCACTCTTACTTTTAAAATTGTAGCCTGTGTTAAAAAGTTCAGGTAGGACAATAAGGGAAGCGTTATTTTTTTCAATAAGTTTGATAGCATTATCAACGTTCTTTTTAACATCAAGCAGCTCAATATTCATCTGGATAAATCCAATTTTCATAATTAGTATTCTATTAAAAATAATTAAAAAGATTTTCGCCCTATACAAACAAGATATCTCCCAAAATTATTTAAAATGGGTAGAAAAGTTAATTTTGGGTACAATGCCCCCATACTTAATGAATAATTACTAAATATTCTTTCTATTTCATCTCTTGAATAGTATCTTATCCTAACAGATATTTTCTTTCCTCCATGATAAACAGAGATTTTACCTTTTCTTTTTTTCATAGCCCTAAATGGGTTTTTCCCTTGTTTTAGGGATTTTAGTATCCAAAGAATATTATTTATATTTCCTACAGTAAAAATGAGATGTCCCTCTCTTTTTAGACACTCATCTAAAGTCATCTTAAAATTTGTAATATTTGCATGATTTAAGGCCCCAAATATAGATACGGCACTATCAAAAGTATTTCTCTTAAAAGGAAGTTTTTCCATATCTGCTACTAAAAAAAAATCTCCATTATTATTATCCTTTGCTTTCTTCACCATTTCAAACGAAATATCTGCAGACACAACTATGTGCCCATTCTTCTTTAAAATCCTTGAATGGTATCCTGTACCACAGCCAATGTCCAAGGTCAAACCAAGTGGTAACGTCGTTAATATCTTTTCTTCTTCTTTTCTCATTTTTATATTTAAAGAATCAGAATATTTTGCATCGTAGCCTTCAGAAAGCAAATCATAAAAAGTTCTTTTGTCCATCTAATCTAATTTTGATATCTATATGGGATTAAATCCTTTTTGGAAGTATTTATAGATATCATAAAATTTAATAAGCTATTTATTTGTAAAAGATTTAGAGGAGTTTTATGAGGGCTTTAGCAGCATTATTTGTTCTATTAATATTTTTATCGGGTTGTATTGTTCCAATAACAAAAGAAACTACCAGTAAGAATGAAATAAATTCTCCTCAAACTATAATTCCCCCTAAAAAATATTCAATTGTTGATGCAGATATACCACTAACTTACTATGGGAGCGTTGACGGGGTAGAAATAGGATATCAGATTGCACCTCACAACGTTGCCATGAAGTCTCTAGAAGCATTTTATGAATATCATAATACCAGTGATGAGTCTTACAAAAAAAGAGGATTATACCTTGCAGACTGGCTTTTAGAGAATGCAACATACAAGGATAAAGGGAATTTTGTAGTCTGGGTGTATGATTATCCTTGGCCACCATACGACCTTAAACCAGGTTGGACTGGCTCTTTAAATCAAGCAACTATAATAAAAGCACTTTCATTTGCATATCTTTATTCAAAGGATGAGAAATACAAGAACATGATTGATAAAAGTCTAAATGCTTTTGAAGTTGAGGTTAAAGAAGGCGGGCTTAGAATGGTTAGAGAAGATCAAGGAACATATTATATCTGGTACCCAGAGTATGCTAAAGAATCCCCGCCTTACGTTCTTAATGGATTTATAACTGTTATAATTCGTTTAAGAGAGTATTATCTTATTTCAAATAACAAAAAAGCAGAAAAGTTATACCTTGAAGGATTATTCTCTTTGGTTCATTACTTACCAGATTATGATGCAGGAAATAATAAAAGCTATTATGATGCTCTTGAAAACATAGCAAATGATCATTATCATGAAATGCATGTTGCCCAATTAGATTCTCTTTACGAGTATACTAAAACACCGATGTTCAAAGAATATAAAGAAAAGTGGGAAAGAAAGTAGATTTTTAGTATCCTGAATCTTGTCTCTCTGTAGTGTCAAAAGTTACTTGGTCCCGTTTTAAAGAATCAGAACCACTCATCGTTTCTTTTTTTATTGCTTCCATTTCTGAAGAGATCATTTTTTGTTTTATCTCCTCTGGTGGACCAATTTCTAATATATTTCCTTCAAGTAAGAAACAAGACCTATCACATGCTTCAACGACAAAATCTGAATCATGAGTTACAATAATGAAAGTTTCATCAAGTAATTCTCTGGCAGTTCTAATAGCATTTGCTATTTCTTTTGTTCCTCTTGGTTCATCAAGAATAACAAGCGTTGGCTCCTTTACCAATATCTGTGCTAGCGCAACAGTATGCCTCTCTCCTTCAGATAATGATTCAGGTTTTTTATATAGTAATTCAGGAATACTATCTTTGCTAAATCCAACGGCTTCTAGCACATCTGATGCTTTCTTTTTTGCAATGTCAGAGGGAAGCTTCGTCCCTATTGAATCAGATAGGTTATCTAATACAGTTCTATTTGGATACAATGAATATTCTTGGTGGAGAATCCCGATATAAGGAACGGCCCTAATTCTGCCAGAGGCGCCTTCTTCTTTCATGTTTATCCATTCATCACCGATTCGAAGTTTAAACTCCCCTTCTTTGAAAGGTATTAACCCTCCTATTATCTTAGAAACTGTTGTCTTCCCAGAACCGCTTTTTCCTACAATCCCAAATATTTCTTTTTCGTTAATAGACAATGAAACATTATCGATGGCTTTAATTACCCCTCTAGATATGGAATAATAATATTTCTTAACATTGGCCAATGCAATTATTTCATTTCCAATTTCAGAGAAATTTGACTTGTCAGGATATATTGATTTTGATTCTAAATCAGAGACTAAATCCTTAGGCGGTAATTCAGCTTCTATTCTTCCTTTACCTAGAATCAATGCTTTTTCTGTAATCTTCTTTAGGATATTTTCCTTCTGTGAAGAAACAATTAAACTTCTACCATCATTCCTAAAGATAGTATGTAATGTAGTCTCAATAATATTAGAAGTAACGGGATCAAGTGTAGCGGTTGGTTCATCTGCAAATAAAACAAGAGGATCTATTGCCAGTTGTCTTGCGAGTACAAGTCTCTGTTTTTCACCGCCCGATAAGTCTCTTGCGATATGTGTCATCCTGTGCATCAAGTTAACTTTTTGTAGAATTTCAATTATTTTGGAATTAACTTCTTTTTCAGGTAGTTGCATCTCTAAAAAGACTTCATACATGTTTTCAAGTACGGACCTTTGGCCAAATAGAGAAAAAGTTCTCTGGAACATTATTGCTGTTCGTTTTTTTATTGCATTAAAAAATTCTTCATCGTTCCACAAATCTACTTTTTTAAAAATATATTCCTTGTCACATTTTTTACACTTTTTTCCAACATGACTTGGGGATTGTATATCTTTGCATGTGGGGCAGTATGAAATATTATAATAAATATTTCCTTTTGCAGGGGCATAACCTTTTGTACCTCTTAAGACATTTAGCAGGACAGATTTTCCGCTACCCGTAGGACCGTATAATCCTAATGACTCGCCCTCTCTTAATTTAAATGATAAATCATCTAAAATAACTTTATGATCTACAATAAATGAAAGATTTTCAATTTCAATTAGATTATGCTTCATTTTAATCGCCAAAAATTATATCATATTAGAAGAATAATGAATAAAAAGATTTTGATTCTAATGATGATACAAAAATCAATATAATATTTATTTAAAGTAAAGAAATAAATAAAAATCATATAAAATATAGGAAAGACAATATTTATAGAATTATTTTTAATTGATTTTTTCAGAGAATTTATATATCGATAAGTATATGACGGATAATAACATATGTATGGGGAATTTTGTGATAGCTAAACCAGGGAAAGACTTTGACATTATATTGATTACTGCAGAATATCATGATGATCATCCCTTATCTCCTTCAGGGGTTATCTCGAGAGTCTTAGACAGTAAAGGATACAAAGTTGGTATTATAGAAAAGCCTTTGACAAAAGAAGACTACCTGAAGCTTGGACCTCCAAAATTATTTTTTGCAGTGACTTCTGGCTCCATAGACAGCATGCTACATAATTATACCCCTTTGAAAAAAACAAGATCAAATGATCCTCATTCAAATATATCTTTAATACCAGACAGGGCTTTGATAGTCTATTGTAACAAGATTAGAGAATACTTCAAGTCAGCAGTAATTGTCATAGGTGGAATAGAAGCTTCTATGAGACGATTTGCCCACTACGATTATTGGGATAATAATATCAGGAGAAGCATTATTTTTGATTCAAGAGCTAACATTTTAGTTTATGGAAATGGTGAGAAACAAATTCTTGAAATAGCAGAAAGATCTAAAAAAAATTTGAGCCTTAAGGGAATTCAAGGAACTTGTGTAATAAGTAAAGAACTGGATGAAGGATTTGAAATACTTCCATCTTTTAAAGAGGTAAAAGAAGACCCTTTGAAATTTTGTGAGATGCAAAAGACCCTATCAAACAAAAAAAATTTAGCACAGCCTTATGATAATAATTATCTCCTTCAATATTCTTATCCAGACTATTCTACTGAAGACCTAGATTGGATATACTCTTTGCCTTATACACGAAAACTTCATCCAAAGTCTCTTTTAAAGATGGCAAGATTTTCTGTAGTCAGCCATAGAGGTTGCATTGGTAACTGTAATTTTTGTTCACTTAAACTCCATCAAGGGGATAAGATCATTTCAAGAAGTGAAAGTTCGATATTAAGAGAAATAGAATCTCTGGTCTCTCATCCAGCTTTTAAAGGATACATAGACGACCTTGGGGGGCCTTCTGCAAATATGTATGGGATGGATTGTAATGAAAAATGCAATGATGATTGTATCAACTGCAAAAAATTAGATAAAAGTCATCAAAAATTAATCTCGCTTCTTAGAAAAGCTAGAAAGATTGAAGGTATAAAGAAGATATTTGTCAGAAGTGGCATAAGATATGATCTTGCAATGGAAAATAAAGAATATATAAAAGTCCTTTCAGAACACCATATATCTGGATGCCTAAAAATAGCACCAGAGCATTTTTCTGAAAAAGTTTTATCTTATATGAATAAGGATAACTCTAGGTTTGATGAATTCGTTTCTTATTTTCAAGGTATTAACAAAGATAAAAAACAATTTCTTAAATATTATTTAATGATTTGTCATCCGGGGGATGATGATAAGGAAATAATTAAATTGAAAGAAAAAATAACTCACTTGTCCAATATCGAAAGTTTTCAAATTTTTACTCCAACGCCTATGACAAACTCAACCTGTATCTATTGGACAGGAATAGATCCCAAGAGTATGAAAAGAGTTAATGTTATACAAGATTACAAAACAAAGAAGAAGTTAAAAAGGGTAATCCTGCACGAAATTAATAAAAATAAATCACATAGCCGAACTACTATTTTTGAGCCTTAAGGCTATCAGTAAAATTTAAATATATTTTTTCACTAAAGTAATAGACGAATAATATAATAAAGGAGCATCCTATAATGAGTGAAAAAAGAGTTGAGGGTTTCCGAGGAGAATCAAGAGAAATGCACGAAGCCATCTGTTCTGAATGTGGTAACATGACAAAAGTTCCTTTCAAACCAGATGGAATAAGGCCTATTTATTGTAGAGATTGCTTTAACAAAAGAAAATCCAAGAAATAGTAGACATATAAGATAGTGCAAATAATAAATATATTTGTTAAAGAGTACAAGAATTAATTAATACTAAAAGTAATCTCCGAGGGTCATCTGTTTATTTTTAGAAAATTTAAGGTTTTCTTCAGTATACCCAAATCCTTTTAAAATTCTCATAACTGCAGGTAAAACCTGGTTGTCCATATAGTATTCGGCGTCGTATTTATATCCTGCTTTCTTGAAAGATTCTACATCATAAGACCTGTCTCTAACCATTCCCTCTCCGCTTTTAACGATAAAAGAAATCATGGAACCTGCTTTAACGTCCTCCCCCTTTTCTTTCATGCGTTTTGCTACAATTACATGTGGCCCTATTTGTTTATAGCTTGAAATTGGCATTGTTAGTTGAGTATATATAATAAGAGAATCTAGCGGAATTTTACCTTCTATAAGCTCTTGGGTAGTTTTTCTGACAATTTCAGCCGCTTTTTCGGGACCTTTTCCTTCTAATATGGTTTTTAATACAGCTTCTTGCGTTTTTTTTGCAATTTCTGCCCAATCTCTTCTTACCACTTCTAAACCTTTTGTTACTATATTATTTTCTTTATCGATAATTGCGTATCTCTTCTTTGAAACAAAAAATCCTCGCCTATAATAACCCTGGAATTCAAGTTCCATATAGTCAGGAAGCGTAGAGTTTACCTTATCCCTAAATTCTTTTGATTTTTCCATGTCTTCTGATCCCAATCCCACGAATAAACTATCCGTATCCCCATAAAGAACATTTAATCCCATTTCTTCAGCGATTTTTATTGCTTTATGGATATACTCTCTACCCCATGAAGCTATACTAGAAGCTGCTTCTTTAGAATACCATCTTGAGCGGGGGTACCCCATATAGCCATAAAAAGAATTGGCAAGAATCTTAAGGGCCCATTGTTGGGATTGATAAATAGTCTTTTCATTTTTATCGGATGTCTCTTTTAATTTTCTCTTAATCTCAACTCTCCTCTCTATAATCTCTTTCAAGATTTCAGGGATAAATCCTTTTTTATTAAGGCAAAAATTAACTCCATCGGGAGATGTATTATCACAACAGCTACACCCAATAGTATTCGGATCTATATTATGGGCTATAATTATTGAAGGGTATAGAGATCTAAAGTCAAAAACGGCTATGTGTTCATGAAGCCCCTTTTGTGGATCCAAGACAAATCCGCCTTCATAAGTATAAGATGCCCTTTCTAGGTATTCGCTGCCTTTTGGTTTATTCGGGACTATTGTTTTTTCTTCAAATGATCTTTTCATTAGAAGATATTCGACCATATTCGAAGATGCCATTCTTGATATATCAAAAATATTTTGCCCAACTATTCTTGAAAGTTCAATCTCAAGAGGGCCAATTGCAGCTCCAATTTCTTTTGCAGCTATGGCATCCTCCATATTGTATAATGCGACAGTCAAAAGTCCTTCCTGTTTTCCTTCTTCCCAGAATCTATCCATTTCAGCTAGTTGAATTTTGCTTTTTTCTTTACCTAAAAAATTAAGATAAACGTTTTCAAGAGTATATTTGTTCAGACTAAGGAGTTTTCTACTCAATGGATAAAGATCAACATGTACCATCCCTGGTATCTTACTACTGTCATTTACTCCCCTTTTATCGATTCTTATTTCATTTAGGATAGGATGATGTATTTTTAGTTTTTTTGCTCTTTCATATATGTAAGGAAAATCAAAAGTATCCCCATTGTAAGTATAGATTATGTCTGGGTTGTATTCCAAGATTATATCTAGAAATCTTTTTATCATCGATGTTTCGTCATCTACAATTTCTATATACTCTGCTGAGACTTTTTTATAGGTAATAACCTTATCAAAATCATTGGTAGAAATTCCAATCATTATTATTGGGTCATTTTGAGCGTCAGGCTTTGCCTTGCAGTATACTTCTATATCAAAGGCTAAAACTTTAATCGATAGATTAAGATTATCGGTGATATGAAAATCTTTTATGATCGAGATTTCTCCCTCTTTTTCTATTTCAAAATTGTAGTATATTGCTGGAACAAGATTTTTGTCGATAAGAAATCTTCTTGCAAAAGGTATATCGTATTCATAGATCTCTGTAATATCTTCAATTTCTTTCCTCAAGTTAGGAACGTCCGAGGGATGATTAAATATTACTTTGATGGCAGGAATTTTATTGCCAAAAAGGTATCTCTCATCAATAGTGCAATTTTTTACAGCAATAGATCTACCTTGAACTTCTTTTTGTATTTCTTCAATTAGCTTCTTTTTAGATTTGATTTCTTCCGCATCACACACGGCCCAGATATAAGGTTCAAAGTCCTTGTAAAATGCTTCGATTTTAGAATCATTTTTAAGTATTAGTCGAACATATGCTTTTTCGTTGAATGTTTTGTAATCAGAGTCCAAGAGAAACATAAAAATAGTTATGATAAATAGTATAAATAAGTTATTATGAAAAATATAATCGTTCAGTTATATTTTAGGCCCCTGGCCAAAAGCAACTTTTATAAATAGATATTTTTAACAAATGTTAATGAAATTTTTTGAAGTGTTGATAATTGTAATACTGATGTCGGTCCCATTTTTTCTCTTCAAAAAGGAAGATTTCACTACTTTTATTTATTGGACAATTGTTACAACCGGTTATCTTCTATACATTGTTTTCTCGAGTAAAAGGTGGATAAATGAATAACTTTCTAATATTATTAGGGATTTATGCCATTATAGGTACAATTATTGCTCTATATTCTAAAGATGCCAAGACACAAGAAAGTTTCTTTATTGGAAACAGAAACATTGGTGGCGTTGTTTCTGCACTTACATATGCAGCTACAACATATTCTGCCTTCATGATGGTAGGCCTAGTTGGTCTTTCATATGCAACGGGAGTTGGTGCTCTCGGATTTGAACTTACTTATTTGGTGGGAACTTTATTCTTTTTATCTTATTATGGCCCTAGAATATGGAAAATAGCAAAGCAAAAAGGAGTTGTTTCCCCTTCTGGATTACTTGAAGAAAGATATGGCTCAAAAACAGCAAAAATTGCGGCCTTAATCTCTCTACTGGCTTTAATCCCCTATACATCAGTACAATTAACAGGTGTTGCCCTCATATTAGAAAAAAATTCAAGTTTGAATTTCTCTACTGGAATTTTAATCGTTGGAATTCTTATTGCACTGTGGGCATTTCTAGGTGGCTTAAAGGGGGTTGCATTGACAGATTCGATCCAAGGAGTTTTGATGATTGTAGTCTCAATATTTGCTTTAGTTTGGGTATCTTACAGATTTGATTTTTCTGCTATTTCCACAATGGGTGATTTAATGTATGTTCCTAATGCTATTTGGACACCTAAATTTTTCTTAGGATTGACAATTCCCTGGTTTTTCTTTGCATTGACTAATCCACAAGTTCTCCAAAGACTATTTATTCCAAAGGATCTATCCGCATTAAGAAAGATGATAGTTTTTTTTGGGATATTTGGGGTATTATACACAGCAATTGTAACATTTATAGGAATTCAACTTAGAGTTCTAACGTTTCGAGGATTATTCCCAATAGTGCAATACAGGGATGATGTCACTCCAACATTGCTTTCTTTAATGCCAGAATGGTTATCCCTTCTATTAGCATTAAGCATAATGGCTGCCGCAATAACAACTGCAAATTCGATAGTCCTGACCCTTTCTTCAATGGTCTCAAGGGATATTGTAAAAGAGAAAGGCATTCTTTTTGGTAGGATCTCAATTATAATTATAACAATATTCATCGGCCTTTTTGCAGTGAGAAAGTTAAGCTACATAGTTGAATTGTCTGTTTTATCATCAACTATATTGCTTTGTTTATTACCTCTAATTTTTGGTTTATTCCACTATAATATAGGCAAGGATTTGACTGGGGCCATTACACTTATAGGTGGATTTTTGACAGCCGTATGTCTTTCTTTCTTTAAAATATCTTTATTTGGGCTGCCTACACCCATAATAACTTTGGTTGTTTGTTTCGCTCTTTTCTTTATTGTTGGAATGCTTGAGTCAAAATATCCTTAAAAATCACACGAGAAAAAATTAAGAAATATTAATTTATCACTCTTTTTTGGTCTCTAATTTTTATAATCTATACCCTTAGCACTACAATTGTTCTTAGTTACAAAACCTTTGTTTGTTCGGTTGGCCTTGGTATTTTCACCACAAGGAAACGAAATACTTTATCACTTTGATTAATTAATCTATGAGGTATTTTTGCAGGACTTTCAATAAGCATATCCCGATATACTTCTTCTTTCTCATCGCCAATTTCAACAATCCCTGTTCCTTCGAGCACATAAAAAAATACATCTACAGGAGTAATATGTTTTAAGAGAGCTTCGCCTGGCTTTAATGTTATGTGTATTGCCTGAGCTTTTTCAGTATCATATATCTTTCTAACATCAACCTTGTGTGGTGTTTCGATAATTTTCTGTTCCTTTACTTTAACAATCTTCATTTATTCACCTTTGTTTATATTTTTACAGAATCAAATTTGCATATCTTCTCACACTGATAGCATAAAATACATTTGCTACCTATCACATTTAATTTTTTATTATTTATCTCTATTGCTTCTGTTGGGCATATTTTAACACAAATATTACATTTTGTGCATCTATCATTCTCTATCTCAGGCATTAAAAATCTCCTAAAAGCAGGCAATTTCATCACTAAACCAAACGGACATATGTAATTGTGCCATAGATCAGAAGTAAATATTGCCAACATAGGGAATGCAACTATTAGAAAAGGGATTTTGATTTTTATTGGAACTATTAAACTTGATATATTAATTACAACTAAAGCAAGTAATATCAAAGAAATTGGATAATAAACATACGCTTTCTTAAAAATACTGGGTGTGTTGATTTTTTTGATATTTAATTTATTTAATATATACCCTAAACCTTTATCAAAGGCGTGAAATGGACAAAAATAACCACAAAACAATTTTCCAAATATTACTGATGCAAATGAAAAACTTAGAATCCATAAAAGTAAAATAGCTTCTTCTTTTGCCTTAATAAAAAAGACAAATGCCACGATAGAAATGGCGAGCGTCAGAGCTTGAATTATTTTTCTGGCTTTCATATTGTTCGGAATCTTAAAATAAGATATAAATATTTCCATAACTTTAATATATTAATATTAGTATTTTATTACATGGAGATTGAAGAACAGTTGATGAGGGTCGGGTTGACAGAATATGAATCTAAAGTAATGGTATCGATTGCTAGATATGGGGAGGCTTCTGCCAAAGAAATATCTTTGAGCTCAGGAGTGCCATATTCTAGAATATACGACACCCTAAATGATTTAATAATAAAAGAGTGGATAAAGAAGAAGGAGGGAAGACCTTCATTGTTTAGTGCAGGAAACATAAATGAGAGAATCGATGAATATATTAATGACAATAGATTATTGGCAGAAAAAATAAAATTTAATTTAGAAAGCCTGTTAGGGGGTAATAGATATGAACTATTGCCTACAATTAATGTTGAAAGAACTTGGAAAAATTTTTTTAAAAAAATTGATGAGTTGAGTAATGCCTCAAAACAATTAACATGTGTTTTTGGTTTTTATAATTCAAAAGCTTTTGACAAAATAGATTTAATTTTCAAGAATAAATATTACACAAAAAATCTTTTTGTGAAAAGTGACATACTGGATAATAATTTTTTTAATGAATTGAAACGCATGTCTCCATCTTTTCATATTAGAATATTACCTTTTACACCAAGAGTCTTACTATTTTTATTTGATGGAAAGAACATTCTTATAGTACTCCCTTTATCAGAAAATATTAATTCAGATGAAGGGGATATAAAATTTCTTGAAATTAGAAACTTTGAAATAGGTAAAATATTGGAAAAGATGATAGAGATAGCATTGGTAGAATCATTACCTTTTGAACATTAAAAATTATAGAATGCTTGGTAATGTGGCATTAAATAAAAAATACGAGAAGAGTTCATGAAAATAGCGAGTGGGGGGAAAAGAAATCAGAAGGCTTCTGGAGATTCACCTTAAGTCACTTGAAGACTTAAAAGGAATTGACCTCACTGGATAGAATTCATAGCTGGCCAAATAAAAAAGGAACAGGCATATCTATTGGAATTTCGCACAGTTTATATTTGTTTGATATACTCCAGTGACAAAATTTTTATACTCTTAAAAATATATTAATATGGTGTTCAAATGAAAATTGAATATTTGGGCCATTCGGCTTTTAGAATAACGGGTTCAAAGACCATAATAATTGACCCATATCTAAATAAAAATCCGAAAGCTTGTCTGAAGGCTAGTGATATTAAAAAAGCAGATATTGTTTTAGTGACACATGGGCATGGTGATCATCTTGGTGATTCATTAGAGATATGCAAAAATACAGGAGCTGTATTTGTAGCCATACATGAATTAATACTTTATGCTCAAGAAAATGGAATCACAAACACTGAAGGAATGAATATTGGAGGTACCATTGAAATAGAAGGTATCACTATAACGGCCGTGAGGGCAGATCATTCAAGCTGTATTAATGTCACTGATAAAGGGGGCTATTCTGGAGGAAATCCCATTGGTTTTGTAGTAAGAGACGGAAATAAAGCATTATACCATGCTGGAGATACTGGACTCTTTAAAGATATGAAATTAATTGGTGAGCTCTACAAACCTGATGTGGCCTTACTCCCAATTGGATCTAGATATACTATGGGCCCAAGAGAGGCTGCGTATGCTGCCAAATATTTAAAATCAAAAATTATAGTTCCAATGCATTATAATACAACACCTCTGATAAGACAGAATCCAAGTGAATTAAAGATATTTGTCAAAGAGTTTGAATTAGATGCAGAGGTGAACATCTTAGATCCTGGGGACTGCTTTGAAATTTAAAGACGAATTATTTTCTCCTTATATTTTTTTAATTGGTTTTATTATATTTTGTATAATAGGGCTTGTAGGTAGATATTACTTTACTGAGTATTATTCTATTGGTATTTCTCTTTATACTGTGGCATACATTTTCGTAATAGGTCTATTTTTTTTAATTGGTAGTAAATTTAATCTCAATATAAAAGACAATATATTGATAGGGGCAATAGTTTTTCTAGTATTATTGTTTAGTTTCAAGAGATTTAGTTATTTTTCAATTATGTTTGCCATATTAGCACTATTGATCCTTTTTATGATCAAGAGGAATATTTTTTCCAGATATTACAAAGAGATTTATGCTACGGGGATTGGTTTTTGTATCCTTAATGTAATTATCATAGGGAAACTTCCTATCATAGCTCCAGAATTAAGAGAAATGTCCCTTACACCCCTATTTGTTCTAGGGTACTCTTTTGTATTAATATCAAATAACTTTGGCCTTCTAAAAGAAAAATACCCATTTAATCTTATCTTTCCATGTATTTCCTTATTGTTGTTTTCACTATATGGATTTAGAACCTATATAATACTATTAGTTCTATCAAGCATAGTCACTCTTTACCTAACAGGCAATAAACAAAAAACAGTAGTGTATTTTGGGTTAATTGGTATAACACTAACAATAGTCTTTGGGTATATTACCGTGTTGTTATTGCCTCAAAATTGGAAGCTAAATCCTTTTGAACTATTGTGGTATAGGTTCACTTTTACATTTGATGTATTTGACAAAATATGCACTACGGCGAGATTTAATTTACTTGGGAACTATTCTTTATTGACAGAAACTACAACAGGATATATAATAAGCCAAAGCATATTAAATTATTCCCATAACATTACTTCAACCGTATTTGGCCCACCAATCTTTGATGGGGGGCTAGTTGAAGTTTCTATATTTACCTTGCTTACCTCGATATCTTTATTTAAGTTATATAAGGTAATAAAAAACAATAAGTTATTAGTACCTTATTATGGGCTAGTACTTTCTATATTCTTAGTTTCAATAGAAATAAGTCCCTATCCTTTAATTATACTTCTTATACCTCTGTCATTTTACCTTACTAAAATAAATTCTTCATGATACAATTACTCGTTTGTCTCTTTATACAAAGATTTTTGTATCTTGATTTTTATTAAAATTATTTTTACACTTGCAATAATATGATTGCGACTTTCTTTGATTTTAAGTTCAGAACTCAAAATCCTCATCATGGCATATGCTCAGAAGGGGTCGCTCATCATTATTATACTTATTTTCAATACATTTTTAAAGATTTATTTTTAATCTTGATTATGGACGAACATGAAATTGAGGCTTTAGGCAAATCAAAAATAATTATAAAAAAAGGGAAAGTAGTAAGTGTTGAAGACCCTATTATTGATTATTGTCCTCTTTTTGACAAATATAGGGGGATAAAAAAACTGACTAAAGAATCAATTAAAGAAAATATTGAATTTAGAATCCAAGATTTTGGTATGTGTACAGGAGACAGGAAATTTCCCTCGCAGGACTTTCTTTCTATTGGCGCAAGTGAGATTATGTCCACATTATTAAAAAAAGGACTACTGGAAGCAACTGTAATTGTAAGTGACGGTTGTGGAACTGTCATTGTGACTGATCCAGAAAAAGTTGAAGGGTTGGCAGGAAGAATATCTGGCGTAATTAAAACTTCACCGATTAAAAATGTTATTTCATTTGTAGGAAAATCTAATGTGCTAGATCCAGAAAGTTGTGAGATAAATCAAGTTAAAGGATTAAAAATGGCTTTGTCAAAAGGTTACAAGAATATAGCCATTACAATATCAAATGCTAAAGATATACCACAAATAAGAGAAATTGAAAAGATTAATTCTTGTAATATTATAATATTTGGGGTCCATACAACTGGGGCCTCAAGAGATGATGCGGCTATATTTATGGAATATGGAGACATAATAACTGCATGTATGAGTAAAGAGATAAAAGAAATAGGAGATAAACAAAATATTTACAAAACTAATACAAAAATACCAATATATGCACCCAGTGAAAAAGGTAAAAATGCTATAGAATTAAGATTTAAAGAAATTAAAAAGAGAAATTAGAGTATATCTACTCAAGATAAGCTTTGTGTATTGCCCTAATAGCGTTGTGGCCATCTTCTTTAGAAACGACAAAAGAGATTGAAACTTCTGAAGACCCTTGTGAAATCATTAATATATTAATCTTATCTTTTGCGATAGCTGAAAATAATCCTGCCGCTGTACCTACCGCGCCTTTCATCCCCTTTCCCACTACACTTATTATATTTACCCCTTTGATGTGAGAAATATCCCTAACCAAGTCTTTTGTTGGAAATGTTTTTCTCAAAGCATTTTCAGATTTTTCTGTGTCTTTCTCAGAGATTACAAAAGAAATATTTGCTTCCGAAGACCCTTGTGAAATCATGTAAACGTTAATATTGTGATCACCTAAAGCCTTGAAGACTTTTGCAGCTACGCCTGGAACTCCAATCATTCCGGCCCCAGAAACGTAAACAATTGCAGCATTTTCAATTATGCTTATGGCCTTTACAGCTTTGTGATTTGCTTTTGTATCCTTTAGGATTAGAGTACCTGGAGAGTCTGACATGCTATTTTTTACCCTGACAGGAATATTTTTAGAAATTGCAGGTTCGATTGTTCTTGGATGAAGAACTTTGGCACCAAAATATGCCAGCTCCATTGCTTCAAGATAGGACAGCTCCGGGATGGTATAGGCATTACCACATATTTTTGGATTTGTAGTCATTATTCCATCCACATCAGTCATTATCCATATTTCATCTGCGCTGACCCCTGCGCCAATTATTGAAGCTGTGTAATCAGATCCTCCCCTACCAAGTGTAGTGATATCCCCCTCTTTACTTTTGGCTATAAATCCAGTAACTACTGGAATCATACCCCTTTTTATTAATGGCATCAAATTATCGGATGTTTTTTTATAACTATCATTAAAGAAAACTGTTGCCTCTCCGAAGTTGTTGTCGGTGACAATTAAAGAAAAAGCATCTACTTTTTCAGATAGTACACCATGTGCCTCTATTGTTTTAGATAATATCAAACTTGAAAGTCTTTCTCCAAAAGAAACTATTCTATCCTTTGAACGTAAAGAAAGTTCACCTAAGTAATGTACTCCTATTAAACTTTTTTCAAGATCAATTAAAAGAGTATCAATTCCTTCTTTAGTTATTTTTACTAATTCTTCATTTTTTATATTTTTACAAGCATCAAAATGCTTAGATCTGAGTTCATTAAGAATGGGGGCTATGTCTTCTCCCTTAAGAGATTTGTCAGCAGCCCCTAGAAGCATGTCTGTAACTCCGGACATTGCAGATACGACAACTACAACTTCATTTTCTTTATTGTATGTATCTATAGCTATTTTTGCAGTGTTAAGGAATCTTTCAGCATTGCCGACAGATGTCCCACCATATTTCATTACAATTCTCATCAGAGACCCCCAAACATGTTATTTAGGCAAGAAATCTACTTAAAAGACTTTCTAAAAAAGAAATTTACGTTCTCTTCCAGACGCTTTTTTCAGATAATTAATTGATTCCTTATAAAAAGGAAATTTCTCTTCTTCTTTTTTAAATGGCCCCGTATGTATTTTTCTCCTACCCCTCTTATAAGTGAATCCAAATTTAATATGCAACATTTCGTGGTACATTATGTATTCAACTACATACTTTGGAGTTTTTTTCTCATCCAAAAGCCTTGAAACTACAATCTCGTTTTTAGAACGGTCATATCTTCCGAAAATTCTATAAGCCCTTCTTTTGGACCATCTTAAAGCAGGTTTAGTTATTTCATTAGCAAAAAAATTATTATTAATCGTATAGAATATTTCATCGAGATCAAAATAACTCCCGTTTGGTTCATGCGTTCCCTTCACATTCTCAAAAGATTCGTTAATAATAATGTTGTGAATGTAATCATTATATATTCTTTTATATCTAGGTGCTACCCGGATTCCTTTAATCTTGGATAAAAGAACATATGCAAGAGCTTCTTTTACTTCTTGGGGTGCATCTTTTAATTTATCAGATACCCTAACGTATAGAACGCCTTTTTTTACCCTAGCAGTATTTTTTATACTTTTATATGGATAGTAGTCAGATACTACTTTATATCTAAATCCCAAGTTTAGAGATACATTGGAAATTATTTGATTTAATTTGGCGTCCATTGGACAGATTTCTGATGTTGACTTATAAAGATTTTTGGGAAAAGATTTATAATATGGCCACCTTGTTTGTTCGTGGTTAATTGTACTTCCCAATCATTCTTAACACAAATAAAGAAGTTTTAATCGTTGGTGCAGGCAATGTATCCCTTAGAAAAACAAAAAAACTTCTTGAATTTACGAATAATATTAAAGTTATTTCTTCAGAGTTTCATAAAGATTTTGATAATCTAAATATTAAAAAAATTAAAATGGAAATAAATGAAGAGAATTTTCCTACACTAATTAGCAAAGATATCAGCTTTGTTATACTATCATTAAATAATAAGGATCTAAACAGAAAACTATGCAACATTTGTAAAAAAAATAGAATAATGGTAAATGTAGTTGATGATAAAGAACTGTCGGATATAATCTTCCCAGCTGTTATAGAAAAGGAAAATCTACTAATTGCAATATCCACTAAAGGAGAATGTCCATACTATTCCAAAAAACTTAAAGAAGAAATAGCGGAATTTATCGATAGAAAAGATAAAGAAGCAAAAATATTGATTAATGCTAGAAAGAAAGGGGATGCCCTTGATGACACTTATAAAAAAATTAAAAGAGGATTGTGAATGTTCCTACTAAATTTTATGATTACCTACCAAAACGCCCCAGTATATGTGAGGGAAAAATTTTCCTTTTCTAAAAAACATAGAAATGAACTCATGAGACAAATATGTTGTGAAACTGGTGTAAAAGGATGCGTAATACTAAATACCTGCAATAGAACAGAGATATATTGTGTAGCAGACAGGGGCGAATCTATAGAGGGCATTATCCTTCTTTTGAAGGATATAAGCCCTGATGTTGAGAATTATTTAGAGGTAACTAGTGGAAATGAAGCGATAAGGCATTTGTTTAGAGTTGCTTCAGGTTTAGAATCACTAATTATTGGCGAAAATCAGATTTTATCCCAAGTTAAAAATAATTATTTTGAATGTAAAAGCGAATGCTCAACGGATTCATTATTGGACATTATTTTTAATCAAGCAATAAGAGTTGGAAAACTTGTAAGAACAAATACTGATATTTCTAAAGGTGGAGTTTCAGTTGGAAGCGCAGCAGTCAAACTTGCCGAAAATATATTTGGTTCTTTAGTTGATAAAAAAATATTGATTGTTGGTGCAGGAGAAATGAGTTGTCTTATTGCTAAGTCACTCTCTTCAAAAGGTGTTGATGGCGTATATGTTTCGAATAGAAACTATGAGACGGCAAAAAATATAGCAGAAACCATTGGTGGTCAAGCGTTAAAATTTGATTATTTGATGGACCATATCAAAGTTTCAGATCTTGTTATAACTGCAACTTCTGCCCCCCATACAATAATTCATGCGAATGAAATTAAAGAAATAGTAAAGGAACGAAATAAAGACTTAGTGATCATAGACATTGCAATACCAAAAGACGTTGAGGACTCTGTTGGGAAAATTGAAAGTGTACATCTTTACAATATTGACTCACTATCGGAAATAGCTAAAGAGAATATGGAAATAAGAAGGGAAGAAGCTGAAAAGGCATCATTGATAGTCGAACAAGAATTAAAAAAACTTGAAACTAATCTTAAAGGAATGTTTGTAGAGCCTTATATAGCGGATGTTTGGGTAAAAGCTGAAGATATAAGAAAAACAGAATTAGATAGAGCTTTAAGAATGCTTAATCTTGATAATGAAAAAGATATAATGATTTTAGAGGATTTGACAAAGGCCATAGTTTCTAAGGTTTTGCATAAACCAGTCAGAGATTTAAGGGAAAAAGTATACAATAACTTGGAGGCGGTAGAATCTTTCCAGAAGTTAGATTGAGAAGACTACGAAAAAATGAAAGACTTAGAGCTTTGCTCAGGGAACATGATGTAACCCCAAATGATCTAATTTATCCTATTTTTGTACATGAAAAAAGTAATATAGAAGAGATACCATCTATGCCAGGCCAATTTAGATATCCCGTCTCTGAGTTAAAGAAAATTACAAAAAAAGCGGAAGACCTTGGGATACCGGGAATTTTACTTTTTGGTATGCCTGAAATAAAAGATGAATTTGGTAGTGAAGCGTATAGAGATAAAGGAATTGTTCAAAAGGCAATTAAAATTATAAAGGATAATACCGACCTTCTTGTGATTACAGATATTTGTCTTTGTCAATATACTTCGCACGGTCACTGTGGATTAGTAAGTGATGGAATTATAAAAAATGATGACACATTGAGATTATTAGCTAAAACAGCTTTGTCCCATGCAAAAGCGGGTGCAGATATAGTAGCCCCGTCTGACATGATGGATGGAAGAGTTCTTGCAATAAGAACTGAATTAGACAATAACTCTTTCGAAGAAATTTTGATTATGTCTTATGCTGCAAAATTTTTATCATCCTTTTATGGCCCCTTTAGAGAAGCGGCCCATTCTGCACCAGTTTTTGGTGATAGGAGGACCTACCAAATGGAACCTGGAAATATCTTGGAAGCTCTAAGAGAAGTTGAACTCGACATTAAAGAAGGTGCCGATATTGTTATGGTGAAACCTGCCTTGCCTTACCTAGACGTCATATTTCGGGTAAAGGAAAAATTTGGACTTCCCACAGCAGCATACAATGTCAGTGGCGAATATTCTATGGTAAAGGCGGCGTCAAAGATGGGTTGGATCGATGAAAATAAAGTAATGGAAGAGTTACTCCTATCCATAAAACGTGCTGGAGCTGACTTTATTATATCGTACTTTGCATTGGAGTACGCATCTCGATGAATAGCTTTGAGATATACAAAATATTAAAAGAGTATTTTGGAGAAGTAGGCAGTTGGTGGCCAAAAGATAGACCTTTTGAAGTTATAATTGGTGCTATACTTACCCAACAATCAACTTGGACCAATGTTGAAAAAGCTTTGAGCAATCTAAAAGAAGCAAAGATTCTATCTCCAAAGGATATAGTAGAATTGCCTCTTGATGATTTAAAGCAAATAATTAAACCAAGTGGTTTCTTTAATCAGAAAGCAGAAAGATTGAGAAAAATATCCGAATATCTATTATTTACCTATGGTGGAGAACTGGAATTATTATTTTCAAAGGATAAAAAAATTCTACGAGAAGAGCTATTAAAATTAAAGGGTATTGGTGACGAAACTGCCGATAGTATTATTCTATATGCCGCAGAAAAAACTGAATTTGTCGTTGATACTTATACAAAGAGGATATACTCAAGATTAAAAATTGTTGAAGAAAAAATTAGTTATGATGATCTAAAAAAATACATAATAAATGAAATACCTGAAGATCTGCTAACATATCAAGAGTTTCATGGACTTATAGTCCTATTAGGGAAAAATATATGCAAGAAAAATCCAAATTGTAAAGAGTGTCCACTTAATTCAAACTGTAATTATATAGTAAATAAAAATATATATTAATCACTCTTCAAGGTCTTTTTAAAAATACTTTTCGCACTTTCAGAATACCGTTTTGCCTCATCAGTTCTTCCTTGTGATTCATACATCTCGGCAAGATTTAACATTGCCATTGCTACGTCAGGATTATTTGTGCCAAATACTTTTTCTAAAATTATAAGTCCTTTCTTAAAATAGAATTCTGCTTCTTCGTATTGCTCTCTTGCCCGATATAATCCCGCTAGATTATTAAAAAATGTCACAAGCGAAGGATGGAATTCTCCTAAAGTTTTCTCAGATATTTGAAATGCTTCTTTAAAGTAGCTTTCTGCTTCTTCATATTGTCCTATGCCCTCTTTGACCAGAGCTATATTATTAAATGTCATTGCATGATAGTGATGATTCTTACCATAACTCTTTTCATCAATTTTCAGAACTTCTCTGTAAAGTTTTTCAGCTTCCCCGTAATTTCCTTCAAGATAATAAATTCCGGCAATGTTATTTATTGCTGTGGCAATGTCTGGGTGGTCTGGGCCATAAGCACTTCGCCATATTTCAAATGCCCTCTTATACAGATTTAATGCTTCAGTATATTGTCCCTTTATTTTGTGTATTTCAGCCAAATTATTCAAAGCAGATCCAATATCTGGATTCTTGGGATCTTTGTTATGTTCAAATATTTCTATCGCTTTCCTGTAAAGAGTCTCTGCTTCATTGAATTTTTTCTCTAAACGATAAAGGTCTGCCAGGTTGTTATAACCTGTAGCTATTTCGAGATGATTCTGGCCTAAAGTTTTTTGTTTAATATCCAAAGATCTTTTATATAGCGGTTCGGCCTCTTTGTATTTACCTCTCGATACATAAATACCCGCAAGATTATTCAAAGATGTGGCAACATCGGGGTCGTCGGAGCCTAAATTATTTTCCCATATTTCTAATGCTTTTACGGAAAGAGATTCAGCTTCTTCAAACTTTCCTTGGGCATCATAAATCAATGAGAGATTGTTCATGGAAATAGCAACTTTGGTACTATCGTTTCCATAAACTTTTTTTGCAATATCAATAGAAAGTTTTGCAAGCTCTGCAGCTTCGGCGTACTTTCCTTCTCGATAAGTATTTATTGCCTTATAAGTAGTGTTATCCCAAAGTACGTCAAAAGCTTTTTCTTGATTCTTAGAGACCACATTATTACCCCAATAGTCCAATAAATAAGCTAAATAGACTTATACTTAGCTATTATCTCTTTTAACTCATTAAATCTGACAGGTTTTCTCAAAACTTCTTTTGCCCCTGCTTCTAACGCCTTGGAACCTATAGTAGAACCATAAGCAGTTATGGCAATTATCTTTGCCTTCGGGTCAAATTGAATGATCTCCTTAGTCGCATCTATGCCACTTTTTTTTGGGAGTTTTAAATCCATTAGAACTACATCGGGTTTATGCTCTTTGTAAAGGGCAACGGCTGCTTCTCCATCTGAAGCCGTGAACAAATTATCTCCCTCCAAGAATTCCTGATAAAATTCGGATAAATCTTTATAATCCTCTACTATTAAGATTTTAGACATAAAATCACTCTAATTATTTAAATATCTAGTTTCTTTATGTATTTATCGTATAAAAACTTTGTTATGAGAAACGATAGACTTTTAATAGATACTAATTTAACCCAATTGAAACTTATCTTCAAACAAAACCTTTAAAAGTTGCTGAAAGGAAGATAGGTAACACAAAATATAAATAAAGTAACACGATATATGTGAGGTGTAATAGATGAAAGGTGCAATATTAGTTGGACATGGTAGTAGGCTCAGTTACAACAAAGAGCTTCTAACAAAATTATCAGAAATTTTTAAAGATTATTTTGATGGAGGAATAATAGAGATTGGATTCATGGAAATGAATACCCCAAAGATAATGGACGGCGTAAAAAGTGCTGTTAAGAAGGGCGCTGATGAATTGTATATAATTCCAGTATTCTTAGCAAAGGGCGTTCATACAACGGAAGATATTCCAAATGAAGTCGGTGGCTTCCAAAATGGGAAGAGTACAATTGATGTATATGGTAAAAAAGTAAAACTAATTTACTGCGAACCTATTGGCCCTGACAGAAGGATTGCTGAGATTCTTTGGGATAGAGTAAAGGAAAAATATTAATGAACAAGTTTATCATACTAGATATAAATCATGGGGGAAATTACCTAGCATCTATCCTAAAGGATCGGGGCTACGAAGTAATTATCTATGACATATATCAAACCAGGGGCGAAAAAAGGCAAGAAATCAATAAAAAAAATATCCAAGTCATTGATTCTGTAGAAAAAGATTACATAGATTACACTATTGTACATCCTGTCCATTGCCCCGACTATTTTCTTTCTTCTTTTTCAGATAATAAGAAATTAACTCATCATGAACTAGTAAAATTTCTATTTAATAGTAAAGATAAGGTAATTGAAATCACGGGATCAAAGAGTAAAACGACAACAGCACATATTTTGGCCTTTCTTCTTTCATTTGACAATGAAGTTTTACTTAACTCCTCAATAGGTTATGAGTCTTTTCTAAAAGGTAAAGCCAAAAAGATAGATGAAAATAATTCGATATCTCCTGGTTACATGGCTAAAATATTGTCAGAACATGATAAAATGCCCCATGTGCTTGAAGAAAGCCTCGGTATATGTGGGGTCGGCAATATTTCAATTCTGACAAGTACTAATCCGGTATATAAAATAAAAGGAGGAAATAGCAATTCATTGGAAGCAAAAAAACAGCTTTTCAAATTATCTGAAGGCAAAATTATAATTGATGGAAAAGATAAGATTGCAAATGATTTAGCGAATGAATATAAAAAAGATGTTTTACGAATATGGGAAGATGTAAGGATTGAACTACCTGATTATCTACAAATTGGTAATGATGTTCATTCTAGCATTTATTTCAAAGATTTGGAATTACAATCTAAATTCAATGGAAATTATCTTCTAGCGGGATATGTGAATCCCATACTATTCAGCGCCATGGCTTTAAAGTTATTAAATAAAGACCTAGAAAAAATGTCAGACAATTTAAAGATATTTAATGGCGTGGCAAATAGATTATCTGTTTTAAATGAAAATGATTATACTAAAATTATAGATAAATCTGGAGGCTTTTCGGAAGACAGCTTAAGATATTTATTATCTCTTTTGAAAAAGAACTATGATATGTTCTATAAAAACATTAATTTATTGATTGATTTAAATAACGTATCACATTGCCAAAAAATAGATATTTTTGCTTTAGATAAAGTAATTGGAGAATTTGGCAATCTAGTAGACAATGCATTTTTATTAGGTGATCATGATTTTGAAACATTTAAATACCTAAAAAATAGCACTGAACTAAAGATTAAAGCGGGGGATCTTTTAATAGAATGCGGTAAGTGATAAAATGAATATATTAACTCCTAGACCAAATCCTATAGTTGCAGCCTTGTACACATTGAGAGACCTTGATGTCGATGTTGCAGTATTACATGGGCCCTCTGGATGTGGGTTCCGGGCAGCTAGATTACTAGAAGAAGATGGAATGAAAGTAGTAACTACTTCAATGTCAGAAGAAGATTTAATTTTTGGTGCTAGTGATAAACTAATTGAAGTATTACACGAAGTTGATGAGCTTTTTTCCCCCAAGACTATAGGTGTTGTTGGATCATGTGTTAGCATGATAATTGGTGAAAATGTGAAAAAAGCTATAGCCGATTCTGGTTTAAAGGACAAAGCCTTCTTTGTAGAAATCCATGGCTGCATGGGAGCGAATACAAGAGGAGCCATAGAAACCTTGAAGGCTGCAATGGAATTTGGTCTTATTGATGAAAATGAATTTAAAAGACAAGAAAAGATGCTCCTTTTGGCAACTGAAGTTGAGTCAAATAGCGGAATGGCTAAATCAAAATACACTCGACCTTCGAGAGGAACGGAACTTAAGGTAGTTGCAGACCATATAGTCAATCTACTAAAGGAGAACAAAAAAATAGCTGTAATTCTAAATGCAAAAAAAGAGACTGCATATCTTTTTGCAGATATACCTCTTGCAATAAATTTAGCTTCAAAAAAACATGGGGGATCTGTGATAAACGTTGGTAATCTTTCTAAAGATGTGGGCCTCTTAAGAATCAAGAGATACGTAGAAGATATAAAAAATAATTTTGAGTCCAATGACATTACTATTGATTATATTTCTGGAGGAATGGACGAATACCCAATAGCAGGCAAAAACGCAATAGAGTACCTCAAAGATAAAGATTTTGATCTTCTTGTTGCAGTTGGAATACCACAAGCATTACCTATCATAAACAAAGAATCTATAGCAGTTACAAATGGCCCAAGAGAAGTACACCCACTTGAAGACAGAGGATACAAATATGTAACAGTTGAAATAGCTTCACACTCAACTGTGATGGGTACAAGAGAAATTGTTCTTAGTGAACTTGGTGAAGCAATAAGAAATGCTGCAGGGATTCAATGAAACAAATTGCAATATATGGAAAAGGTGGAATAGGAAAGTCCTCGATATCGTCAAATCTTTCGGTAAATATGGCTTCTGAAGGATTTGAAGTCTTACTTATTGGTTGCGATCCAAAAAGTGATAGCACTATTAATCTCTTTGGTGGTAGACGAATAGATACAGTCTTGGATTTGTACAAGAAAGGTATTACAGACCCAGATAAATTAATTTTTGAAGGATATAATGGTGTAAAAGGTGTTGAGGTAGGCGGGCCCGCTGCAGGAGTAGGGTGTGCAGGCAGAGGAATTCTTGTTGCATTGAAAACACTAAATAAAGATTATTACCTTGAAAAAGGGTTTGACATAATAATATATGATGTCCCAGGGGATGTTGTTTGTGGCGGATTTGCTGGTCCTGCTAGAGAAGGATATGCAGATGAAATTTACATAGTTACTAGCGGGGAATATCTTTCAGTCTATGCAGCAAACAATATTGCAAAGGGCCTATTTAATCTCAATGTAAAGATGGGAGGAATAATAGGAAATATGAGGGGCATACCAAACGAGGAAGAAAAAATAAAATCATATTCAGAAGAGATAGGCTCACAGTTAATTAATGCAGTTGAAAGAAATCCCAAAATATATGAAAGTGAGATTGAGGGTAAAACTGTTCTTGAAAAATACCCAGATGACTCTCTAAATTTAAAATTCAAAGATATTGGAAATAAAATAATTAAAAATAAAGAAGCCAGAGTTCCAAATCCCACAACAGATGAAAAGATAAGATCAATAATTGGAGGGTTCTATTGAAGATACCTAGGATTGTAATTTCTGGAACTGCTTCTGGTGTTGGCAAGACTTCAATTTCTTGTGGGATAATGAAAGCACTATCCAAGAAAAAGAAGGTTGCGCCTTTCAAAGTAGGGCCAGATTTTATTGATCCAATATATCATAGATTTGCCACGGGGAACTTCTCTAGAAATCTTGATACTTTTTTTATGGAAAAAGATGCACTAATCGAGAATTTTACAAGAGGCGCAGATAAGAAAGATATAGCAATCATAGAAGGTGTAAGGGGCCTATATGAAGGAATTGATCCAGTTCAAGAAATCGGTTCAACTTCACATGTTTCAAAGATTTTAGATTCTCCAGTAATTCTTGTGATGAACACTCGTTCATTGACAAAAAGTGCAGCTGCATATATCAAAGGATTTCAAGCCCTAGACCCAAATGTCAAAATAAGAGGAGTTATCTTAAATCAGGTTAGAGATGATGTCCACTATCAAAAATTAAAAAAGGCTATAGAAGCTTTTACAGACGTTGAGATTGTAGGCAGCATTGAGAGAGGTGCAATATCATTGAACTCTAGGCATCTCGGACTAGTACCCCTTATTGAAAGAGATGATAGAGAAGAAGTTATGGAAGATCTAGGAAAAGAGATTGAAAATTCCCTTGATGTTGATAAAATAAAAGGTATAGCAGATGAAGCAGAAGACTTAGAGAAAAAAGAAGGATTTTTATTTAAAATTAATCCAGAATTAAAGAATAGTAAAATTACTGTTGGTATACCATTCGACAAAGCTTTCAGTTTTTACTATAGAGAAAATATAGAAGCCCTGGAAGAAAATGGCGCTAAAATAAGGTATTTCAGACCTACTGAAGGAGAGAATTTGCCTGAAGCTGACTGTTATTACATTGGTGGAGGATATCCTGAGATATATCCTGACAGTATATCAAGAAATCAAGATTTTTTAAAAGGCTTGAAATCTGCTTTTGAAGAATCTAAACCGATATACGGCGAATGTGGTGGGCTAATGATGCTTTCCAAATACATAGAAGTAGAAAATAAAAGATATCCTATGGCAGGAATATTCGACGAAGGAACGTTAATGAAAAAAAGTAAACAGGGTTTAAGTTATGTTGTTGCACAACCTACTGAAAAGCACTTCTTCTTAAAGGATAACGTAAAGGGCCATGAATTCCATTATTCCAAAATGGAACCTTTGCCCAATAAACAAGACTTTGCCTACAGGATTTTAAGGGGTAAAGGAATTAATAATGGTATGGACGGATTAATAAAAAATAAATGTATTGGTTCCTATTTGCATGTTCACGTTGGAGGTGCCCCTTCGTGGGCCTCTTCATTTTTAGAAAGCGTTTATCGATAAATCACATTTCAAATCCAGGTGGCATCATAGGCATTTTTCCCTTCATGCCTCTGAGTTGTCTTTTGTTCATGCCTTTCAAGAACTTCTTAATCATTGCATACTGATTTAATAGCTCTTTTACCTCGCCCTGATTTGTACCAGACCCTCTAGAAATTCTTCTTATGCGCTCATGATTAATAATCTTGGGATTCTTCTTTTCCTGCATCGTCATAGAATCCATTATTATTCTAAATTTTGTAAGTTTCTCTTCTCCAACTTCGACCATGTCTGTTGGAAGATTTGCCCCCATTCCAGGTATCATAGAAAGTACCTGCTTCAATGGACCCATTTTGCTTACCATTTCAAGTTGACTATACATGTCAAAGAGATCGAACTTTCCTGTAAGTATCTTATCCTTGTCAAGCTTTGAGTAATCTTCTGCTTCAGAGGCTTCTTTTACTTTCTCTAAAAGAGTTTCAAGATCTCCAAGACCCAATAAGCGTGAAACGAACCTCTTTGGATCAAAAGGCTCTATAGAATCGATTCTTTCCCCTGTTCCTATAAATTTAATAGGTGCACCTGTAGCAGCTGCTGCAGATAGTGCCCCTCCCCCTTTAGCCGAACCATCTAGTTTTGTTACTATTATAGATCCTACTGTAGTTGCATTTGCAAATCCTTCAGCTTGAACAAAGGCTTGTTGGCCAATTGTACCATCAATAACAAGTGTTACTTCGTCAGGATTTATTGTATTGGAGATTTCAGTCATCTCCTCTATTAATCCTTTTTCTTCTCTGTGCCTTCCGGCTGTATCAACAATAATTATGTCCGAAGTCTTTTCCTTAAAGAATTTTACTCCTTCCCTTGCTAGTTTGATACTGTCCTTTTCCTTTGGATCCCCAAACACAGGTATGTTATTCTCGGCACAGAACTGTTTTAACTGTTCAAATGCTCCAGGTCTCCAAGTATCTGCCCCGACAACACCTACCCTAAATCCTCGTTTTTGGTAAAATCTAGCAAGTTTTCCGGTAGTTGTGGTCTTTCCGCCCCCCTGAATACCTATCATCAAGACTATTTTGCCTTTTTTATCTGGAAGATGCTCCTTTTTGGTATCAGAACCCATAAATTTTGAAAGCTCTTCATAAACTATCTTTATTATGTGCTCCTTTCTCGACACACCTTTTGGTAGTTTTTCTTCCATTGCTCTTGATTCTATATTCTTCGATAATTCAAAGACTAGCTTAACATTGACATCAGAAAGTAAGAGTGCCTTTTGAATGTCCTTAACAAGCTCTTTTATAAGAGATTCATCAACTACCCCTGCCTTTGTCAATTTTCTCAATGCACCGCTTAATGCGCCCGAAAGCGAGTCTAAGACCATACAAACACCTAACTTTAGACATTATTTTTTCTTATAAAAAACTAATGGTCAATTTTCTTTTTTAAAGTAATGACAAACGTCCTGCCAATCGGTTCTCTTTCAATTAACTCTTTCTTTTCAAGATTTGTAAGAATTTTAGTTATTTTAGCTTTTGAAAATCCCGTTATACTTGATAATCTCTTCTGTTTTATCTTCCCACCTTCGTTTTTTATTATTTCACATATAGTCATCTCATCCTCTGAAAGAAGGGAAGGCGGAATCTTGACTTCCACGTCTCTATTTTTTGAAGATCTATAAAAGATAAGCATTCCTACAAAAATTAATAGTATTAGAACAATTGCCAACGGGACTAAAATATTTGTACCAAATCCATTATTTGATACAAGTGAATTGTACTTAATTTTAAACATCATCGGAGTTGAAGGAGATTTCATCTCCCAAAGAACAATAATCCTTTTTCCATCGCTTTGCAGATATGTGGGTTCTGGGATAATTGCAGATATATCTTCATTGTTAATGCCGTAAGCAGGAGGAAGTTTTATCCTAAAAATAAGATTTTTGACATTTGAATAGACTAGCTCCTTCATATACACAAAATCTTTTTTCTTTACTTCTACAGCATCTGAAATGGTATAAGTTATCTTTATGCTGTTTAATTCATTTGAAGCCAATCTTATTGCTTGATTTGTAGGCGGATTGAGTTTTTCATCATTGTATATAACTTCCAGATTTTTGTAGCCATTTGGCAGGTATAAATTAAAATCAATTTCATTTTTTGGGTATAGGATAATGTCAATCGATTCTTTCAATGAATGATCTTCCATTATCTCAACGTCTATTTTGAGATATGTAATCTCAATTTCATTATCGGCAAGCATAGGTGAAGAAGATAAAGGCAATATCAAAAAAAGGAATATTAGAGCTATTAATAAACATTTAAAGGATTTTTTCAATTCTTTTGACATAATACTACCCAATGCTAAAAAGATACTTGAATCCTTATATAATTTTTAGGATTAATCAAAATATAAGTTTTTTTGAGCCAGAATTATATATAAGGTTTTAGATAAATAATGTTTTATTAGAATGGAATAGTATGCTTTAAGTTGGATATATAAAAAGAAAAAAATATATTTTTACCCAACCTCATTAAGATATTTGAAACTAAGGAAGAGTAACAGTTGTAGAACCGGCCACAATAAAATTATTTAAAGATGTCAACGATTTCCATCGAACTTCATTTAACAAAAATTATTATATTTGATAGACCGGTTCTTTATTGTAGATTTATTCACCTTACAGAGCGATCATTGTCGAAGTCATTTGGACCCCATCAATGTTCCTAATTTTTTCGGTAAGGAACGGGTCAAGATCTTTCAACTGCTCCACATTTACTTTGACAACTATGTCATATTCTCCGTATACTATATATGCTTCTTCAACTTCCTTCATACTTTTTAGACTTTCAAGAATCTTCTTTTCTTTTCCAGCATCACCCACGATGAGGGCAAAAGCAACAACCATTATATCACCCATTATATTATTAATTTTAGATATTTAAAACTTTTTATGGATTGTCTAGAAGTTATATAAGATATCTTGAATATACTAAATGAAATTTGCAAGCCCAATTATATATGGTTTCTCTTATTCATAAAATTTTAATTTGTGCCAAATAGTTTTAAACTAATTATTTTGATATCTTTCATGAAAATAATAGTCGCTATACTGCTTCTATGCATCATGGCTGTTTCCCCTATTTCTAGTGAACTTACCTCACTTATCGTCCCATTAAACGATAGCGATATCCCCAAGGAGATAAAGCCTCTACTAAAAGAAGGCTACAGAATTAATTTTCAGGGTTATGAAGAAAATCTCATTGAGTTTATATGCTATGATGAAAATTCAGCTTCACTGCTTCTAAATGAATTCTTAAACTCGAGAGGAGGGTATAAAATCCAAGAATATGATAATTTTTCCTACAAAGGTATGAGTGGCTATTCGTTCACTTCTACTTGGGGAAAAGGATATGTTCTAAAAGAAAAAAATAGAGTGTATGTTTTCAATTCCCCCTCCGAGAACATTTCTAATCTTAATATTCTCTTAGAAACTAAGTTTGGAAAAGCCTTTCCTTATCTTTATCTGGCTTTGTTATTAATACCGATAGGACTAATCTTCTATAAAATTATAAAATAATCTTCTCGATACTTTCAGAGATTTCTTTTACTTCTTCATTTTCCATGCCATAAAGCTTGATAGTCTCGATTACAAAACCTTTCTCTTTTGTCCTATCATATCTTGGACATTTAGTAAAAAGCGATTTTCCAGTTTTTGGCCTTATTTTTTTATTAAGAAGTTCAAGAGATTTGGCTGGATTCTCATCCCTCACGAATACTGATATTGATTTATGCCCTTTGTAAGGTATCTCAAGTGATGATTCTTGGAATATCTGTGCCATATTTCTTAAGATATTCAATTTTTTTTGTGCTTTCTCAATTTCATCACCAAGCTTAAGATAATAACTATCAGGGAGTTTTGAGAATGACAGTACTTTTTCTGATTCTTCCAGATTAATGTCAGGACTAATCCCAACAAAACCTCCATAACCACACTCCAAAATCTTTGGACTTCCTGTTGAGCAGTATATCACATCGGCCCAGCCAAAATCTTTATCGGGAAAAACTCCAGAGATATCCTCAATTGATACAATTCCTTTGTTCATTAATTCATTACATATCTCACGGGAAGGATTGGGCCTTATGTGGCCAGAAAGAGAAGTGAATAAAAAAACGTCATACTCTTTTTTGAATTTTGGCAAAATAATACCTTTGTCAGTAGGGATTTCAACATAATTTTTTTTCAGAAGGTTTGGAATCTCGATAAATCCTTTAAAACCACCTTGGTCTGGTATTCCTATTTTATTTATATTTGAATCAAAAAGAATTGAAAAAAGACCAAATGTAGCAGAATTGACAAAATAGATATTGTAATCCTTATTGAGTAAGTGTAATATCTTTTTTCTTAGATTCAGTATAATCTTTTCCATATTTTTTCCACCAATTCTTAACTGTAAAATTATCTGGCCTTAGGAACTCATTGTTTTCTATCGAAATATCAGATATAACATCAATTCTCAAAGCTTTGATACATTTTTCGGCAGTATCATATCCAACAAGATATCTCTTTTCAGCCAAAACAACGCCCAATGGATTAATTCTTGAAGTTCTTGAAACTTTGTCATCGAGATCAAAGTAAGAGAGTAAGACAGATTTTTTTTTCTTTGATGCTTCAATTAAATCTCTTGTTATGTTTGGCCTAATATCCATACTTCTCTCAAATCCTTCCTCCCTAAAGAAATATTCAGTGTCTTCCTTCTTAAGCCCAGTTAAGTACCCTTCCTTAATTGACTTGATCTCAGATTTTAAGTCTATGTTTTCAGAAGATTTCTCTAGAAAAGATTCTTTCTTTTCGTCGTAACCTTCAATATGGATCTGGATGAATATTCCATTCTTTTCTAGAATCTCCCTTATTTTTGGAATATTCTCTTCTTTTATCAAGATTATATTTGGCTCAATAGAATGTTCAACAAAATTTTGTATCCTCTTATTTATTTCTAAAAATAAAGGTACATCATTAATAATAAGGAATATGCCTTTGAAAGCTCTAACTTTACCATATTTTGATGCCCAATCTCTCAGTTGATATATAACATTTTGAGGTATATCATTAGAAGAGTATTTTTTCAAAAAGTTAATTATTTTATCAAGGGAGAATCCAGATTCTATGCCCGTCATAATAGTTTCCGACGTTATTTGATACAAACTTACAATGTCTGCTTTTTGGATATCTGCAAATCTATTCAGATCAAATAGTGCAATCTTATCAATCTCTTCTGATAAAACTGAGATTTCAAAATTTGGAGTCATGAAAAGAATCTTTTTCTGCTCTGCCTTCTTACTCTTGTCAAAGTAAATTGTGGGCTCTTTTGATGCTATTCTTTCAGATGATAATAGCTCCTTCCCAAACTGAGTAAGTGAGAAAGAAATCATTTTTCCATCCTTAAATCCGCCGTCAACTATCCCAAGCCACAATAAATAATCAGCTATTACTTTCTCAAAGAATTTATCATCAAAATATATCCAACGATTTTCATCCTTTTCATCGAATAGGGAATTCTGTAATTTTTTTATGAATGATTTAATGTAGATATTTTTACCCACTTCTACTTTTTTTATAGAATCAAGGACTATTCTGATGTTTAGCTCATTTACCCTACTTATGAAAATTTCCTTTCTCTTAAAACCTTCAATACTTTCTAGGCCAAAGAAGATATACTTAAAGAACAATCTAATTAAGTCCTCGTCAGTAATAGGAAGAATTTCATTGATTTTATCTGTAAGAATATACTGGTCCCCAGATATTTTAATTAAGCCAAAATCCAAAGCAAGACTTTCGATGAACTGTGATCTGGATTCATTTTTTATGTGAAGCTTTTCAACAAGCCCCTCTTGGTCTTTCTTGGAAATCTCCTTTTTAGCGGTAAGTTTTAATTCTTCTTTTGCAACAAACGATAAGAAAATAATTAGATCAGATATGAGGAGATTCTTATCTTTTCTTACCTGTAAATTCTCAAGAGGAATTTCCCCAGGGATCTTCTTAAAAATATTAATTAAATTTTCCTTTAATATGGAATTAACAACATATGTCTTAATTATTCCATCCATTCCCTCTAAAACTAATAAATTAGTCTCAAGTGTTTTAATAACTTCTTCAAATGTCCAGAAGCTGTATTTTTCTATGAAAATATTCTGAGCATCCTGCTGCTTTTTTACCCCTCCAGCCATCAGCAAAATACCCAAGAATTCCTTTTCCTTAAGCGATAATGAGTTAAAAACAGCTTCAATCTTATTCTCATCTTCCATTGCTTTCTCTAGGGAATCGATAACCTGTTCTTTAGGCGTCGTAATATCAACTCCCCACGCCTTAAGCGTATTCTCCATCTGTTTTCCAGATAGACCCTTAACTTTTTCCCTCATATCCAACAACTCACCTATCGAGTGATTCTGTAAGCTTTTCAAATTTAAATACTTTATAAGGGCATGATGATTGACATTTTAGACATGCCTCGCCATTGCATCTTTCAGAGAGTATTCTTATTTTGAAATACCCTTCTTCTATTTGTTCTACCTTTAAAGCTCTTTCGGGGCATACGTTTTCACATTTTTTACAACCTATGCAACCTTCAAATTGTGCAAATAATTCTACCCCAATATGATCTATGACTTTTAATTCTTCTCCAATGTCAGGTATATCCCTTTTGACGATTTTGTTTATCTGCAAATCGCCCTTCACAGACGGCAAATGTTGAATATTGTTTAGAGTGAGCATCTCATTGTATTTTTCCATTGACATTCCTTGTTCCCAGTATGCAAGTTCTTGAACGTATATATCAGTAAATATTTTTGAAGTGGCGAACATAATGTGTTTACTTCTTATTTTGTCAGCAAGCTTTTGTAATTCTTCTAAAGTATAGTTTTCAACTAAAACATCATAAGCTAAAAGTAATGATGTATTCCCCACCTGATACACGTTTTGGATTGTTGGCGGGATAAGGCCTATCTTTCTTGACTTCATTGCGTCAACATATGTTCCAGAAGCCCCACACATATACATAGTTTTTACTTCTTCAAGCTTTATCCCGGCTTCCTGCGCAAGAGTAAGATGACCTGCCCTAATAGCACCAATTGCTTTTCCTGCTTCTTTTAGATCGTCTTCTGTAAAGTAAATATTCTCATCGAGTCTTAATCGTCTAGTTTTTGTATAAATATATGGAAGCTCTATAACTCCAGTTTCAAGACCTGCATAAATTACTGAAACAACGCCTGTACCAGTAATCCCAATTGGCTGAACATTAGATAATTTATTTCCCCTGAACTCTTCTTTCCATAAATCTAAAACTCTAACGCTTTGTGGCATCATGTTCTCATCAAGTACTAATGTATGCCACCCAAAATCAAGAACAACGTCAGATATTGCACCGGGAGATGCGAGCATGCCAGAAGAGATCTCTTGACCTTCTAGTGCCGGACCTGACGCTGCAGAGCCAGTAAATATCTTATCCCCAACTTTCAAGGCCATTTCGGCATTAGTTCCGTAATCTGTTACTAATGATATCTCCTTATTATCTAAAAAATTACTCTTCAACATCATTGCAAGAGCATCAGCACCAATCTCATGTTTTATGGCTGGAGGTATAAGAACATCAGCGTCCACCCCTTTGATTCCTAACTCTTGAGATGAAACTACTTTAGCATTTCTTGATTGAATCTCTATCTTTTCAGCTTCGAGATACTTAGGATCGGCATATGCCAAATCTTTGATGCCAATCCCTTCAAATAAAGAAAGCTGAATAGGATTTCCACAAACGGCAATTTTTTCAATGCTACCAAGATCAATGTTCATTTGACTAAGAATCCTTTCAAACGCATTAACCATTAATTTGTGAGCTATATCTTCACTAACCTTAATCGCAAAGTTAAGGTGGTCCATCACGTTTGCGCCTGGTAATGGATGTCTTAGTGTAATAGCAGTTCTCAAAACTTTCTTAGTTTCTAAATCGACAAGCTGAACTCTAAATCCACTTGTGCCTATATCAAATGCAATGCCTTTTGACATATTATCATCCCAGATTAATATAATTCAAATCTCATAAACTAGCTATCCCCTTTTTAATCTTTCGGAATAAAGGTATAATATTTTTTAGATGATCATATGTTTATTTATTTTAAAAATAGGATAGATTTTATAATGAACAATTTTCAAAAAATTATAGAATAATATTTCTTATAGATTAAATATTTATTCATTATTTAAATTTATTACTAATAAACTAGTAAGCACTCTAACATATAACACCGAAAAATATATAAATGGTCTTTTAAAATGACAATCGGATAAGGTAACCTAATTTTAAACCTTGTCTAATTAATCCAGGAGGAATCTTTTTGGACAAAAAAGAAAGAATATATAAGACATTAAGCCAAATCGTGGGCGATGAGAAATGGGTTTCTAACAGTCCTGTTGACTGTTGGGCTTATTCCTACGATATGACATACAAAAGGCCACAGATGCCAAATTACGTTGTTCTCCCAAAAACGCCAGAAGAAGTACAGTCAATTCTTAGGCTTGCAAACGCTGAGAAAATACCAGTAGTACCATTTACAGCCGGTACAAACATTGGTGGACTCTGCGTTCCAGAACAAGGCGGTATCTTGATGGATCTTAAGAGAATGGATCAAATTCTCGAAATCAATGAAGAAGTAAGATTTGCAGTTATAGAGCCAGGTGTAAGCCAGGCTCAGTTTGCGCAAGAGCTTTTCAAGAGAGGATACAGATTTGGATGGCCAGTAGGTCCACCATCTGCATCAGTATTGGCCTGCGCAATACACCACGGAATTGGTGGAATGAGCGGCAGATACGGACTCAACAGTAACCACATTACCGGTATGGAAGTAGTAAGACCAACTGGAGAAATCCTCATGTGTGGATCTCCTGCAATAAGAAGAGACTCATGGCAAAGCTGTATGCCTCTTCCAAGATTTGATGGTCTTTTCACAGGAACTCTTGGAACAACAGGTGTTGTTACAAAGCTAGGATTATTTATACCCCCAGTACCTGATTATGTACATATTGGAACTTTTACTGCAGATGACTTAACTGACATGGAAAAATTCATGAGAACTTTCAGCAAATACGAATACTCAGACGATCTTACTGCAATCTCATGGTGGCTTAGCCAAGTACCAATTCCTTACCCATACATTGAAAAGCCAAAAGGTGCACCAGAATGGTCTGGATACACAACACTATACGCATTTACAGAAAAGGAATTAGAAAACAAGATTGAAGTTTTCAATAAAGTTATAAAAGACCTAGGTAAGCAAGGTAACACCATAAAGGCAACAGAAGTTCCTGAAGAGTCAAAGAAAGGAAGAACTCAACTACCATCCCAGATTGTAGGTTCAACAAAGAACTACTGTAAGATGGGTGGTGGAGGAATAGCATGGCCTGGAACATTTACACCTTCAAACAGATGGGTAGGTGTTTACAACTTATGGAAGGAAATATACACAAAGAAGGCCAAGATTGCATTATCACCATCAACAAGAGTTACAATGTACCGTGGATGTCACTATGGTATGTTAAGGATTATGACTCCATTCCCAAGAGACAGACCTGAAGAAGAAGCAAACGCCGCTTGGTGTGTCAGAGAAGCTGCAAAGGTTCTAATTGATGCTGGAGGTATCCCATACAAGCCACCAACTGATTTCGCTAGAGAGATTAACAAGAGAGCAGATCCAGGATGGATAGACCTTATTTGCGATATTAAAGACATGCTAGATCCAAACGGAATTATGAACCCAGGTAAATGGGGAGTAAGGTGATACAAATGCCAAACAACTTTAAAGACCTAAAGTGGTACTCACAGTTCTTTAGAAAATGTAGTAAGTGTGGAACATGTAAGTCTGCATACTCTTACGGACCACCACCCACAAATGCAACAATATGTCCTCAGGGAGAATACTTTAAGCTTGACTCCTACTACGGATCAAGGTCAAAGGCATTCCATGGACATGCAATTCTAGAAAATAAAGTCGATTTGACTGACCCATCTATACAAGAAGATATGCAAAAAGTAATTTTCTCTTGTACAGTTTGTGGTGGATGCCAGACCCAGTGTCTCCTTGATTACAAACCATGGATTTGTGATTACATTGAAGAAATGAGACACCACCTAGTTAACAGAGGAATTGGACCAACAAAAGCAGAGAAAATGTACCAAGAAAAGGTTATAAAAGACCACAACCCATACGGCGAAACACACTCTTCAAGATTCAACTGGTTAAAAGATGTAAAGGATCTTAAGACAGACGGTAATATGGTTTACTTCGCAGGATGTACAGCATCCTACAGAAGAACTGAAATTGCCAAGTCAACAGCCAGTGTTTTATCAAAACTTGGAGAAGACTGGGGCGTAATGGGAGAGAACGAATACTGCTGTGGTTCACCATTGTTAAGAGCAGGGCTTAGAGAAGAGCCAGAAAAACTTGCTCAGCACAATGTTGACTACATTAACGACCACGGATTCAAGACAATTGTTACAGCCTGTGCCGGATGTTACAAAGTTCTTTCCAAGGAATACGAAAAATGGTGGGGCTTAAAGCTTAAAGCAAAGGTCATGCACACATCAGAATACCTCGAAGAAAAGATGAAGAAAGGCGAACTAAAATTAAACAATATATCTGCAACAGTTACCTACCACGACCCATGCCACATGGGAAGACACATGAACCACTATGAAGTGGACATGGAAGGAAAGAAGCAATGGAAAGGTTCATTCATCCAGATTGACAAGCCAGGTCTATACGAAACACCAAGAAATGTACTTAAAGCCATACCAGGCATTAAGTTTAAGGAAATGTACAGAAACAGAGACAACTCATTCTGCTGCGGTGCTGGTGGAGGTATAAAATCTTCATTCCCAGATGTAGCTCTTGAAACTGCAAAGACAAGAGTGAGAGAAGCAGAGGGCGTAGAAGGAGTACAAAAGATTGTAACTCCATGTCCATTCTGTGTCACAAACCTTGGTGACGGTGCAAAGGCCCTTGGTTCCAAGATGGAAGTCGTTGACCTTATACAGTTAGTCGACCAAGCTCTTAAGAAATAAATTAATAAAATATTTTATTTTTTATTTTAAATTTTTATATTAGGAGATTTTTATGAAACCTGAACATTTTGAATTTAAATCAAATAAACCCGATGTCTTTTCAGATATATATTCGACAAAATCATTAGGCAATTATGCCAAGTTTGAACTAGAACTTAGAGATGAGGCAAATAATTTGATTAAGGAAGGGGAACTACACGTTCAAGTACTTTCCGAATTATTCATGCCCCTAATTGTAAAAAGATTTAATCCATTTGAAGGTAAATTATCATTAACAATAGGTAATGAACACATTAAATTATGTGAAGCTTTCTTTTTAATTCGATTTAAATCAGAAAAGATCATAGACATAAGTAAATCAAAAATGGATATAGAATTTGTAGATGATATTTAAAAAGAAAAAGTTTATTTTTTTAATTAAATTTTATCAAGTGCAGATTTTAAATCGTTGATAAGATCTTCATAATTTTCAATTCCAACTGAAAGTCTTATCATGTTGTCTGTAATCTCGGCATCTTTTAATGATTTTTCGTCAACTTCTGAGTGTGTCATTGCTTTGGGATGCTCTATTAAGGATTCTGTGCCCCCAAGACTTACGGCAAGTTTACACAATTTGACATTATTTAAAAATTTAAAAGCCTCTTTCTTTCCGCCCTTGATATAAAAAGATAATAAAGACCCAGGACCTTTACACTGTTTTTTGTATATCCTATATTGTTCACTATTCTTATCGTATAGCTCAGGATAAATCACTCTTTCAACTTTTTGGTGGTGTGATAAAAATTCAGCTATTTTTATCGCATTTTCCATCTGCCTTTGCATTCTTATGTGAACAGTCTCCAATGACCTTGCCATAAGCCATGCATCAAATGGATTTCCGTTTGTTCCTATCATGCCCCTGATTCCTTTTACCTTGGAAATGTCTTCTTTTGATCCAAGAGCGGCGCCAGCAATAATATCTGAATGTCCGCCGATGAATTTTGTTGCAGAATAAAGGACTATGTCAACTTTCTGCTCAAAAGGAGACTGGAAAACTGGCCCCATGAATGTGTTATCTACAATAACTTTAGCACTAACTCCTTCCTTTTTTAATTTGTCCCTTATTTTTACTATAGCTTCTACATCAATCATTACGTTGTTAGGGTTTGCAGGCGTTTCAACGTAAAGAATAACTGATTTTCCCTTAATTTTATCTTTAAATGAATTTATCTTGGTTTCCATTAATTTTGGAGTATCTGATCCAGCCTTGACATGTAATGTGGACACTCCCATTTTCTCAAAGAATTCTTTGAAAAGAAATTCAGTTCCCCCGTAAACAGGGTTTGTATAGAATATATAGTCTCCGTTTTTTACAAATGCAAGTAAAGTTGAAGTAATTGCCGCCATCCCAGAGCCAAAAATAGCTGCGGCATCAGTTCCCTCCAATAGAGAAAGTCTCGCCTCTACAATATCAAAGTTTGGATTTGAAAATCTAGAATATACAAATCCTGCATCACCTTTATCAAGCCCTAGTGCAACTCTAATAAAGGATTCCCCTTCTTCGGCACTTTTGAATTTGTAAGTGCTTGTTAAAAATATAGGGGGTTTTACTGCACCGTTATACTTTAACGGGTCATAGCCCTTACTTATAACAACTGTTTCTTTTTTCATTTAATCACTCTCAACATTATTCCAAATATTTATAAAGAAGATTATAAAAGTTTCTTTTATGAAGTCTGTTGGGAGGGTTCTCCATTCAATCGGCCCTCTTTTTATCTTAAGGTCAAAAAAAGTCAAAATTAGAGATATTGGTGCCGATGCTTATGTGGGGGATAAAAGAATTGGCAAGGTCATAGAGCTATTTGGACCAGTAGAGGATCCCTATGTTAAGATTGTCTCTAGAAGAGACATAAAAGATAGAAAAAGTTTTGTTGGAAAAGATGTTTCAATTAGATAGAGATTTTGAGGTCTTTTATGAATAACATCGTAAAGACACTATTGGTATTATTCTTACTTATTTCCTCATTCTCAGGATTTAATCCTGTTTCTGGGCAAGATGCAGGGTATTTTATTGAAGTATTGCCTTCCTTGTCGATAGCTACCCAAGATGACATTCCAAGACTTGTGGACCTTGCTTCAAAGAATAACGTCAATACAATTTACTTACACGTTAAGAGAGGTACAGGTGCAAATCCTTCGCCTGGAGTAGTTTTTTACAATAGCAGAATCGCCCCTACGTTTTATAATTTTGATGTCCTATCAATAATGATTGAAGAGGCCCATAAAAAAAATATAAAAGTATATGCTGTTGTTCCAGTTTTTTATGATGTGATTGCGGCCAATAAAGGTTTTGCGTCTGAGGGTCCTCAGTCTGAAGGTTGGGTTTGTCCACAAACAGGTTTTAATTATGAAAAAAGTATAATCGATGAGGTAACAAACGGATACAAAGTCGATGGGATAGTTTTGGAATACTTTGGAAATCCAAATAATCTAAACTGTCAATGTTCTGATTGCATTAGAGAATTTTCAAGAAGGTATGGGGTATCTGCTGAAAGATTAAATTTAGAAACAGAAAAACTAAACAATTCAGAATTATGGGTTAAATGGAATATATATCGTGCTGATGAACTTGTAAAACGTTTGGAGATATTATCACAAGATATAAGAAATAATAAGAAAATGGAACTAGGTATCATTATACCCCCCACAACTTATAGAGATTACTTTGAAAATACTGATTTTGGAATTGATGCAAAAAAGATAGGAGATTATATTGATTTTTTGATATATAGGCGCCAGGGGCTGCCTTTAGAATATGTTCCCGATGCCACTAATGGCTACAGCCTTCAATATGAGGGGGATATATATGTTACAGTGGAAAACAAGGATATCGGACTACTGAACTTAGTATATTCTGGATCAGAATATACATCAGGGATTATATATTTCCAGAGGGAGCCTTGGACTGCCCAGAGTTTTGCAAGAATAGCTAAATCAAGGGCAGAAACCACAAACATATGGGCGGTAAGAGTTGATTCAAGAGAGTACTTCAATCTTGATCTTGATTCATACGTTACTATTTGGAAAAATAACAATATTAATACAGTAATAATCAGTGCAGGCAGGCCATACGCAATTAATTTTAGATGGCCGGGACATGAAAAGGAATACAGCTCTTTAGTTCAATTGTCAACTGGTGACCCATTAGAAAAAATGATTGACAAACTGAAAAGTGAAGGATTTAAGGTCGTAGTTTCTTTTAGCCTGAATAGCCCTGAATACATACAGGCCAATCCTGGTTCTGCTGCACTTGATTATGTATTTTCTAGAAGCTCTTCAAAAGTTTCGATGGTTGAAATAACTCAAGGCAGTTATGGTAAATATTACATAGATACTATTGAACATATAATAAAAAATTATGATATTGATGCGATTTTAGTTACTAATGGAGATTTTTACGAATATAGTTATGACTCTAGATCTGAGGCAGAATATCTAAAATACATGAACTCAAGAGGAACAGTAATTTACGGATGGCCTAAGAGAGGCCTAGTAGTCAATATTGATGACAGCACCATCACAAATTGGCAGAACTTTGAGATGGAAAAATTTTATTCCACACTGAAGAACAGAGTAATTAATTACGAAGTTGAACTGTGGATATCCGCAAAGACTGATGAAAAGGACCCAAATAATCTGTCTAGAAAATATGGCCAAGATCTAAACATGCTAAACAATTATGCGACAAGAGTAGTTGTGACTGCTCCCCTCACAGACGACATAGCTAGCAAGAACAGAAACTTTGCAGATAATCTGCGTGAAGAAGGTATTTCTTATGTATTAGACGTCCCTTTGATAAAAGGTGCTAGTTCTCCAGTCACGAAAGATGAATTAGAATTAATAATGCAGAATTCAATAGATGGCGGAACAAAATACACATTATTATCTTCCAACTATTTGATAAACGAAGATATGTGGAGTTCAGTTTTGAAACTATCGTTGTATAAAGAAATAGCCAACTTAAATGACACCCAACTCATGAACTTCTATAATGAAGGTCGCTATGATTTTCTAATAGAAAGGGTTGAGGAGATAAAAAAGATAAAGGAAGACGAAATTACAAACTTAAGAAATCAGTCAAAAACTAAGATTAAAAATCTAGACAATATTATAGAGAACATTGAATCGAAACTTAGCGCTACAAAAAATTTAGGATTTGATACTTCACAAGTGGCGGAAAGGTGGGATTTTGGCAAAAGAGAATATAGTATAGCTAAAAATTCTTTTATAGAGGGTAGATACAAAGAAGCTCTTGAAAGCTCAGACAATGCGGAAATAGTTTTGAGTCAAATTAATTACATACTTCAAGGAGAAATCGACAAGGTTTATTCTTCAAGGATGTTTATAGGTTTTACGGTAATTATAGTGTTTATTATTTTCTTGTTTCTTATTTATTATTCCAACAGATAGTAAAAAGAATTAGTTTTAAATATCCCTTTCTTATTTGTTAATTATAAATCTAAAAAGATTTACAATAGTTTAAGTTGTGATTTTTATGGTTAAAGATATTATTTTTGGATTGACAGAGAAAAAGTACAGATGGATTCTTTTATTAACTCTTGCATTAGTATATTTTTTTGTTTACTTCCACAGAGTATCCTCCGCAGTTATATCAAAGGATTTGCTTCAAGAATTTGGAGTGTCTGCTCTCTCTTTAGGACTTTTATCTTCTATGTATTTCTATTCATATTCTTTATTTCAAATACCGGTAGGGATATTTTCTGATACTTTGGGACCAAGAAAAACAATAGCCTTTCTTACAATCTTTTCTGCTTTGGGATCTTTCTTATTCGGAATTGCCCTGAACTTTAACATGGCTCTTGGTGCAAGGCTAATAATTGGACTTGGTGTCTCCGGTGTCTGGATACCTGCACTAAAACTATTCTCCACATGGTACTCGAAGAGGGAATATGCCACAATGGTTGGAGTTTTACTTGCAGTCGGAAATGTGGGGGCACTTTCTGCGTCATACCCACTAGCCATGATTTCATACGAATTTGGTTGGAGATTTGCATTTTATATTATTAGTATAATCTCAATATTTCTTGCCATTATAGCCTGGGTATTCATAAGGGATTCACCTGCACACTATTTGAACAAAAATAAGGAAACAAAAACATCAAACTCAGTTCCTAAGCGACAATATATTTCTAAAGAACACATTAAATTGATTTTTAGAAATAAAGATGTCTGGATACTATCTATTTGGCTATTTGTAGTATATGGGGCTCTGCTTGCTTATCAGGGATTGTGGGCTTATCCTTATTTCAGGGATGTTTTTAATCTATCTAGGGGTGCTTCAGGTTTTATCCTAATGTTTGTCAGCATTGGAATGCTTATAGGGTCCCCCTTTGTAGGGTACTTTTCAGATAAGATTATGAAAAGCAGGAAAAAAGTAATAATTATTTGGCTTTCTTTGTTTATACTACCTTGGATACTGATTTCATTTTTCACCGCACAAATCAACGTAAGCCTTCTTTACTTACTTTCTTTCTGGATGGGATTCTTTGGATGTGGAAATGTGGTAGTATTTGCAATTATAAAAGAGCAGTTCCCGTTAGAAATAACTGGAACAGTCCAGAGCATAGTTAATGTTTTCCCATTCGTCGGCGCAGCTTTCTTTCAGACATTTCTTGGATTTATATTAGATATTGTTGGAGGATTTGACGGGGTATACCCCGTGGCCGCTTATAGTCTGGCGTTCAAATTTGTATTTGCCTTTGTTATCATAGTATTTATTATGTCATTCTTCGTTAAAGAAACATTGACAACAGATTAGATTAATCGGAGATATGACATGAAAGTCAATGCAAAAAGAATTGAAAATGACATAGAGCAAATAAACAAATTTAATTCAACTCCAGGTAAAGGCCTAAGCAGATTGACATTTACAGACGAGTATATGGGCGCAATGAATTACATCTTCAAAGAACTTGAAAAGGTAGGCGCAGAGATACAAATAATGCGGGGAGGAAACATAAGGGCACGATTAGAAGGTAGTGAAAAAGATACACCTTCGGTAATGGTCGGCTCCCACATAGATAGTGTCTTTCACGGCGGCATGTTTGACGGCGTTGCAGGAACAGTGGCGTCATTAGAGGTCTTGAGGACTATTTCTGAGAATAATATTTCTCACAAAAATCCAATTGATTTTGTCATATTTGCAGAAGAGGATGGCTCAAGATTTTCTTCCGTTCTTTTGGGAAGCAGGATATGGGCAGGCAAGGTAAAAGATGAAGATTTACCAAAGATTTTAGATAAAGATGGAATAAGCTACTTTGAAGCAATGAGTAAATCAGGCCTTGTTCCAAAGGATGAATCAGTTCTGGATGGGAAGAAAATCAAGGCCATGATTGAGGTCCATATTGAGCAGAGTAGGGTTCTTGAGAGTAAAGGCCTTTCAATTGGTATCGTTGAAACAATTGCTGGAATAAAGCAGTTAGAAGTAACAATAGAAGGTGTTTCAAATCATGCCGGTGCAACTCCGATGAATCTAAGAAATGACGCTCTATGCGGGGCAGCAGAAGTAATTTTGAATGCTGAAAAGTTTGCTTCAAATAAGGGGACTTCAGTTGCAACAGTTGGTCTTGTTGAAGTCAATCCGGGAAAAAATAATATAATCCCTGGAGAAGTCAGATTTACCCTAGATATAAGGGACAAAGACGATGTTACTCTAAATGAAATAACGGACAGTATAATCAATTCAATTGACTCAACATGCGAAAATAGAAGCCTTACTTATAGTATTAAACAGGCGTCTTACACTAAACAGTTCTTTTATCTAAAAGGGTAGTTGAAGTAATAGGGAATTCTGCCAAAAATCAGGGCGTCGATACATTGAAGATGGTAAGTGGTGCCGTTCATGATTCATCAGTTATTGCAGAATTAGCTGATGTCGGTATGATCTTTGTTCCTAGCAAGAACGGTAGAAGTCACTGCCCAGA
>DAOSDU010000013.1 GCA_035362715.1 Methanofastidiosum sp. | reverse complement strand
AATAATCTAAGTGAAGAAGAGAAGTCTCTTCTTGAGATACAAAATAAACTAAATCAAGAAGTTTTTTCTTACAATGTTTATGAATCAAAGGATCCAAGAGATTTTGTTGATATCAATGATTCTCTAGTCTTAGAGACTTTAAATCAGATTATTACACCTAACATGGGCAATGCGGAAAAAGCAAGGGCAATATTCAATTACACGAGAGATGAGATCTCAAAGGATGAAAAACTTATACGAAATGGAAGGATTGATTACTGGAACTATCCCAAAAATATTATTAATAGTAAAAAAGGCCAATATGAAGATAAAATAATTTTACTCATATCTATGCTTAGGTCTGCCGGATTTAAAGAAAATGAAGCTGAAGTAGTTGGGGCAAAGATTAGTCTACTTGATTCAACTTCTTCAGATATATGGGTAGAACTCAAATTGAATGGAAATACCTATTTGCTTTTGCCTAGGGAGAATAATAATTTTGACTCATTTACCAAAGATACCATCTATAAAATGTATAGTGTCCAAGAATTATACAGATTTAATGATAAAACTTTAATGAGGTCATAAATTGAACAGCAAACAGTTTAAGATATTAATTATTCTATTAATGGTAATTGCTTCGCTATTTTTTGCAGGCTATTTAATTAGATATTACCAATTTGCCAATAGTCTAAATCAAGAAAAAAGTTTGGAAAATACCCTTTTTTATAATACTCAAGAAAAATCAAATATCCAAGATAAAATAAAGATTATGGAAGCTAGAATTGAAGCTGAAAAAGAGGATATAACTGACCTCCAAACAAAAATATCAGAAAGAGAGCAAAGTGTGAGTGGTCTTAAAGAACAGATCAATACTTATGAAAAATTAATTAAATATGACATGACAGTCTTCATAACACCTGATTCGGATAATATTAAATCTTTCGCAAATGACATTAACACAAATGATCCTGTCCAAATATACAAGTTTGTGCGTGATGAAATTAAATATGTCGAAGATTATTTGACTTACGATTATAGATTTGAATATTGGCAATTACCAGAAGAAACTCTTAGGATAAGGACAGGAGACTGCGAGGATCAGGCTATCTTATTATGCACTTTATTTAGGGCTAAAGGATATGGCCCAGATGATGTAAAAGTCGTATTTGGACTAACATCTGAAAATACTGGCCATGCCTGGGTAGAACTTTTTTATGAAGGAAATTGGGTTGTTTTTGATCCAACAAGTAGTGCGAATGAGTATATTGAAAAGACACGTTACTATTCATTAATCAATGCTAATTATAAAGGTTCTTTTAACGATGTATTTTATGAAGTAATGGAGTAGATTAATCTATTACAATCAAGGCATCTACAGCGACTGCACCTTTTTCACACACAAAAACTGGATTTAAATCAAGTTCTTTTACTTCAGGGAAATCAGATACAAACTTAGATACTTTAAGTATTATCTCTACAAGTGCATCTATATCAGAAGGTTTCTCACCTCTGACTCCACAAAGCATTTGGTGGGATTTAATTTCAGAAATCATTTCGTAGGCATCTTCTTGTTCTATCGGGACAATTCTAAAGGAAACATCTTTTAATACCTCAACAAAGATTCCTCCTAGACCAAACATAAGTACATGGCCAAATTGATTGTCCCTGGAAACTCCTATGATAACTTCCCTTTGTTTTGGCATCATATGCTGGACTATTACTCCACGTATATCTGCAGTAGGGTCAAACTTTTTTGAGTTTTCAAGTACTCGTCTATAGCCTTCTAAAATATCTTCTGCTTTTGATAGATTAAGAATTACAGCACCCGCATCAGTTTTATGTTGGATATCAGGAGATGCAACCTTTAATACTACAGGATACTCAACTTGCCTAGCAATTTTAAGTACTTCTTCTTCAGATGTTGCAATTCCTTCTTTTGGCACTTTAATACCATAAGCTTTCATAATTTCCTTAGCTTCATGTTCCATCAATGAAGTTCTACCTTCAGACCTTACAAACTCCAATATTCTCTTTACGCTCTCTATGTATATCACCTCGAACTATTGCATGATTAACTAAGGCATATGCTGCTCTTGCTGCTCGCTCGGGGGACGGGTAAACTGCTAATCCCCCTTCTTCCAATTTTTTAAAGTATGGAGTAATTATCTCTCCTCCTGCCCCTAATATAATCATGGGTTTTTCAGAGCTCTTTTTAATATTAAGAACGGTATCAACAGAGTCCAAAGATAATGTGGGAACTTGAAGTAACAAAATAACAATAATCAAACCTACGTCTTTATCCTCTAAAAGTGCTTTTAGTCCAACTTCATACCTTTCTTTATCTGCATCGCCCACTAAATCCATTGGATTAGAGACAACTACTCTTTCGGGAAACTGTTCTTTTAGTTTCATTATAGTATCTTCTCCTAGATTAGCAAGTCGGAGCCCGTTCATCTCCAATGCGTCTGCGGTCATTACACCTAAGCCACCAGCATTAGTTATTATTGCAATCCCATCGCTCTTGGGAAAAACCTGCTTTTCTAAGGCTTTGGCCATATCAAAAAGTTCTTCAAAATTATTTGCCCTTATTATGTGGGATTGTTTAAATGCTGAGTCATATATTATGTCCTCGCCTGCGAGACTTCCAGTGTGACTTGAAGCGGCTTTAGCTCCTGATTTAGTCTTACCTGATTTTAATGCTAAAATAGGGATCTTTTTTGATACCCTCTTTGCTGATTCCATAAATCTCTGGCCACGCCTTATCCCTTCTATGTATAAACAAATCACTTTTGAATTTTCATCATCACATAAGTAGTCAAGAAGATCTGCTTCATTTACATCTATTTTATTACCATAACTTACAACATTAGATATACCAATTCTTTCCTTACTTGTCCAATCTAAGATAAGCCCTGCAAATGCTCCACTCTGTGAAAGAAATGAAATTTTGCCTTTAGCAGGGTATGAAATTTTATCTTTAGACAAAAAGATTGTATTTACCCCAGAAAAATTATCGTAAATACCTATACAGTTAGGGCCAATTATCCGGATTCCATATTTCTTGGATATTTCTAATAATTTATCTTCTCTTTCTTTTTCTCCAATCTCTGAGAATCCCCCTGAGACTATAATTACCCCTTTTACGCCTTTTTTACCACATTCCTCTAAAACATCACTGACAAATGGTGCGGCTATGGCAATAACTGCCATTTCAATTTTGTTAGGCACATCAAGTATGCTTTTATAGCTAGGTTTACCAAAAATATTCTTTTGTTTTATGTTAATTGGATACAATTCTCCGGGAAAATCTTCAGTAAGATTCTTCATTATTTCATAGCCCACGCTTCCAACTGTATCTGAAGCGCCTATGACCGCGATAGAAGAAGGATTAAAAAAGAAACTTAAATCTGTCATACTCTCACACATTATTTTGAGAGCTATTAATTTAAATATATTGTGTAGGTAAAATTAAATGATAAAAAATTTAAGAAGATTTGAGAATTTCTTCTATTTTTTCTTTTAATATTTTGTTTATTACACTTCCGTCAACTTTTCCTCTGAATTCCTTCATGCATAGGCCCATTAATGGAGAAATTGCACGATCCCCTTTTTCTAATATAAAATCTCTTTTCTCCTTTATTATCCTTTCAATTGCTGATTCAACATCCAAAGAACTATTCTCTGAGGAAAAATCTGACAGAACTTTTTCAATATCTTCTCCCTTTGATACTCTCTTCAAAACTTCTTCTATACCTTCTTTTGCAATTATTCCTTTTGATACTTTTTCAAAAAGCAAGTATAGAGTTACGTCGTCAGTTACATATCCTTCTTCTTTTTCCAAATTTTTAGAAAGATCTAAAGCCTTAATAAAGATAGTAGATTTTATATCAAGGGTGGTTGATACTTTTTCAAAAAGTTCTGGATTTTCATAAACAATTCTTTCTGCTTCTTCCTTTTTAAGTGCATATTTAGAAACGAATCCCTTTACCTTTTCATCGAATGTTTCAGGCAGATTTTCACTAATAGTTTCTACTAGTTTTGTATCGATAGTAAATGGTAGAATGTCAGTTTCAGGATACATTCTTGCCCTACCTGGAAGAGGTCTCGAATATTTAGAATTTCCATCTTCTAAGGCATCTCTAGTTTCATTCGGTACTCCGGAAAAAGCTTTTTTACATCTATCAAATATCTCTTCTAAGGCCTTGTGGCAGATGTTCTCTTTCCCGGTAATAATAACAAAAGAATCCAGTTCATTTATTTTCAATTTAGTTTTTATCTTGTTAACTTCATCAACACTAATACCATAATTTGGAAGCTCGTCTATGTGGAATAAGCCCGATAATCCATATGTTTTCGCATGGTCAGCTAATTCAGTTCCAAATCTTCTGCCTTTTTGAATTTCTTTTCCAAGTATACCTTTGAAATTTTTCAATTTAATGCCATAGACAGCGCCGTTCTTTTTAATTGAACTTGCAATAATCTTGGATGAAGTGTTGGAAAATATATCGGTCAATTCAATAATTTTTAATTCAAGGTCTTTTTCAGAACCTTTGTTATCCAATTCCTTTTTTATTTCGACAAGATTGATTTGTCTTTCTATCTCTCTTTCAACCCATAGAGGTATCATCTCTAACTTCTGAACTCCTTTTAGTTCAACTCTTCCTCCTTCTCGGATGGAAACATTGAGGTCCTGCCTTATCGTACCTAGCCCTCTTTTTACTTTTCCTGTGGCCCTTAATATTTGCCCCAGAATATAGGCTGCCTCTTTTGCTTGTTCTGGATTTGATATATCAGGACCCGTTGCAATTTCAACAAGCGGGATCCCCAATCTATCCAGTCTAAAAGTCTTGGTAGTATCGTCTTGGCTAATTAATCTCGCCGCATCCTCTTCAATGCATACTGTGAGAATGGAGACTGGCCCATCTTTTGTCTTGATGTGTCCATCTGTTGAGATAAGCATAGTCCTCTGAAAAGCTGAAGTATTTGAACCATCAAGAACCGTTTTCCTCATTACTTGAATTTCCTCAATTATATTAGAATTTAGAAGTAAAGATACTTCAACACCAATTACTTTAGCTTCGTCAGAAACAAGATGAGGGGGTTCCTCGTCAAGCTCAACTAGACAATTTGTATCATAATATTGATAAATATAGGTTTTACCCCTCATATATTCTTTCAATGCAGCAACATCTACTTCGCCTATCTCAGACGGCGTTGGTCTAAGTTTTCGTTCAACAGTAAAGATAGGATCATCAGTTCTAAGAACTGTTGGACAATGACAAAATAGTTTTCTTTTAGTATTTAGTTGCTGATGAATCTCTAATCCTACTTTAAGGCCGAGTTGCTTATAGTCCATTCTTATCACCTTTTATGCGGTAATTTATCTCGCCAGCCATATTATCAAGCATATTTCTCTTGACCTCAAAGTAATCGTTTGTATGGCCCAGAATCCATGAAAGCTTAAGATATGCCGTTTCTGGTAACATGTCCTCTGCATATATTACTCCCATTTCCTCCATTATCCTACCATTCGAGTAAACAAAAGGATCCACTCTTCCAAAAAGACACTGTGTAGCAAAAACAATGATTATTTCTTCTTCTCTTGCTCTTTTAATAGAATCTACCCATGAGAACTTCTCATTTATTGTATCAGTTGGCACATGACCAAGGGCCGATGCCTCAATAACTAATCCCTTGTATCCTTTGTCTATATAATAATCAAGAATTTCAGGATTAAAATTTGGATATGCCTTAATAATAGCAGTTCTTTCTTCCATCTCTATATCTGGGTATACTTCATTTTCATCATTTCTTATCCTATAATCAGATAGTTTCTCAATTTTCCCATTCATGGAAACTTTGGCCAATGGAGAGGTATTGATAGGCTTAAAAGTATCCCTTCTAGTAGAATGCATCTTTCTAACTTTTGTTCCTCTGAGGACATTGCAATAAGTATCGTCCATTTCTCCATGCATGACAATTACTGCTTCTCCGATATCAGAATGCCCGGCAATATATGAGGCGCAAATGAGATTCATAGAACCGTCAAAACTTCCCCTATCTGGGCTTCTTTGTGCACCCACAAGGCAAACTGGTTTTGATAGATTTTGGAGCATAAAAGATAATGCAGAAGAAGTATAATGAAGCGTATCTGTACCATGGGTGATAATAATTCCCTTGGAACCAGAATTTAATTCTTTTGCCGCTTCTTTAGCTAGAATTTTATAACATTCAAATGTCATTGATTCTGAAGCTATCTGGAATGGAGAAGAGATATTTCGAAATGTTGCGATATCGGACAGTTCAGGGGCCATGAAAAAGATTTCTTCTGGTTTCATAAGCCATCTTACCCCTCCAGTTTCATAATCTACTCTAGATGCTATTGTACCTCCAGTCGAGATTAGAGATATTTCAGGAATATCCTTTCTTTTTTCAAACTTTACTTCAGAAAAAATTTTTGGCTTTTGTTTTTTCTCAACGTTAATAATTTTAACAGAGTCTCTTCTAAAACCTATATTATATCCATTAGGTAATTTAATAATAATTGAATCTTTTTTTGGGGAGGGTATTACTATTCCTTCGTAACTAATTTCGCCCTTCCTTATTGTAATTACATCTCCAACTTCTGGTTCCATATCTAAGGATAGGAATAATACTATATAAGTGTTTTACATATTTCTAATTCAGAAAAATTAAAGAAAATAATAAAAAATAAATAATAATAAGGAGTTAATAACTAAATCCTCTTGCTTTCATTGCATCGACAACTCTCTCGATTGCAACAACGTAAGAAGCTGTTCTCATACCTATACTGTATTTTTCCTTAGCGCCGATTACATCCCAAAATGCCTTTGTCATCTTTTTGTCAAGTTTTTCATATACTTCATCTGCAGTCCAGTAATAATTCATTAAGTTCTGGACCCACTCAAAATAGGAAACTGTTACTCCACCTGCATTACATAAGAAGTCAGGTATCTGGTATATTTCTTTTTTGATAAGGATTTCATCAGCTTCAGGAGTTACAGGACCATTAGCTAGTTCAGCAACCATTTTCGCCTGAATATTATCTGCGTTTTTAGCAGTAATCTGATTTTCAAGTGCCGAAGGGCAGAGAATATCACATTTAAGATATAATAGTTCTTCATTAGTTATGTTTTTTGCGCCCGGGAATTTAACAACGGAACCGGTTTTTTCTTTGTGCGCAAGAACTTTATATGGATCAAGGCCTGCCTCATTATAAATTCCACCTTGGGAATCGGAAACAGCTATAATCTTAGAGCCTTGATCATATAAAAATTGAGCAATGTAAGATCCTGCGTTCCCATATCCTTGGACTACCGATGTTGTTTTTTTTATATCCCATTTCAAATATTTTACGTATTCTCTAATGGTATACCATGCACCTTTTGCTGTTGCATCTCCTCTCCCTAAAGAGCCACCAACAGATAGTGGTTTTCCAGTAATTACTCCAGGGGTGTAGTGTTGCCTTATCTTAGAAAATTCGTCCATCATCCAAGCCATAATCTTTGGAGTGGTATAAACATCTGGGGCGGGAATGTCCAACTCTGGACCTATAAATTTGTAAATTGCTCCAATGTAGCCCCTAGAAAGCCTTTCAATTTCTCTATCGCTCATTTCTTTTGGGTTACAGATTATTCCTCCTTTTCCCCCACCATAGGGTATATCAACAACTGCACACTTCCACGTCATCCAAGCGGCAAGAGCCCTTACTTCAGCGGGGGATACGTTCCAATGGTATCTTATCCCCCCTTTTGTTGGTCCTCGGGCATCGTTATATTGACATCTATAACCAGTAAAAACTTTAACATTACCATTATCCATAGTAACTGGAATGGTTACCTCAAGGAACCTTTTTGGCTTTTTCAGCGCTTCATATATCCCTTCATCAAGTTTAAGAACTTTGTTTACTTTATCAAGTTGTTTTAATACGTTTTCAAATGGATCTATGTTCTCCATAGAATACCTCCCCTTTGAACTGTTATTTTTTTAAGTATTTAAATCTTAGTTATTATATTTGGCAGAAATAGACCCCATTTGACATTAAATTATCAAATTTAATGCCATTTAATCATTTTATTAAACCAATTAAAGAATAGATGGCATTTAATTGTAGTAAGAATTAATCAATAAAAAAGTTAAGCCGTACAATATTCGACGTTTATAAATCCTCTTCCATAAGCGTGACCATATACTTGTTAAATAAAAGATCTTTCCCGGAAAAACTTTCGCCGTGTCCAGGGAATACTTCTTTCACTTTAATTTCACATAATTTTTTTAAAGATTCCTTGAGATCTTCGAGACTTCCTGAAGGCAGGTCATATCGCCCAACTGAACCTTTGAAAACTGTATCTCCAGAAAAAAGATAGCTTTTATCTTCTTCTAGCAAACACATTGACCCTGATGTATGTCCAGGGGTGTGTATTACTTTAAGCAAATAATCTCCAATATCTATTACATCGTTTTCTTTTAGAGGATTCACGTCTTTATAACCCTCAAAAGTATTAGAAAATGCCCAGAAGAAAGTTTTTTCAGTTGCATTTTGAATATCTAGGTAATCCTTTTCGTGCGCATAAATGGGCACTTCAAAAAATTTGTTACCACCAATGTGGTCATAGTGACAATGTGTATTGATAATAAAATCTATCTGTATGTCATTTTCATCGACATAATCATATATTCTATAATTTTTATATGTTCCAGTATCAATTAATACAGTTTTATCGCTCTCAAGTATGTAGCAATTAGAGTCGATTCCCAAAGACTCAATAAAATGAAACATTAGATCATCACTTGAATTATATTAACCAAAAGACTCTTGTAATTTTTTTAGATTTTTAATAAAATCTGAATTCTTATTTGCAATTAATACATAGCTTAAAATATCTTCGAGTCTTTTAACAGGTACTATGTTTATCTGTTCCTTTTTTGATTTTTCTACGTATACGTCATCTTTGTTTGAATAGGGTATTATTACTTCTTTCATTCCACTCTCAACTGCGGCCTCAATTTTAGCACTGACTCCACCTATAGGTAAAACATCTCCTCTTACTGAAAGAGATCCAGTCATGGCAATATCCTGCCTTATTGGAATATCTTCAAGTGCAGAAATAACAGCTGTTGCAACAGATACACTGGCACTGTCCCCTTCAACACCCTCATATGCCTGAAGGAACTGGATAGTGATATCGAAGTTGGATAAATCCTTATTTGAATATCTCTTTACTAAGGAGGACACTATCGATATCGACTCTTTTGCTATTTCTCCAAGTTTTCCTGTTGCAATTACATTACCATGTGATTTTGATGAGGAATTGGCAACACCGACTTCTATAGGAGTAATAATTCCACTGCCTTCTCCTAAAACAGCGAGCCCATTAACTTTTCCTACCTGGGCACCTGTAGATCCAAATATTTGATAAGCTTTTTTCCTATCAATGTAATCATCTGCAATCTGATGTTCAAGAGATCTTGAAAGTTTTCTAGCTTCGATAATATGTTCAACGGTAACAATATTATCTCCTTTAGTTAAGGCAACATCACCGGCAGCCCTAACCATACCTCCAAGTTCTCTCAGCCTAAGCGTTAGGTGATTCTTTCTGTTGCTTCTCCTTCTTGCCTCTTGAACAATCTCAGCAACAGCGTCAAGTGAAAAGTGCGGTATTTTTGCATCTTTCTTTACCTCTTGAGCAACAAATCTAACTATCTTCTTGATATTTTCCTCAGTTGCTGGCATTGAATTTTCCATGTAAACTTCATATCCATATCCTCTGACCCTTGAACGTAAGGCAGGGTGCATATCACGCAAAGTTTCAAGATTTCCCGCTGCCACTAGGACGAAATTACATGGAACTTTTTCTGTCCTGACCATAGCACCAGAACTCATTTCACTCTGCCCTGTGATAGGGTATGCTTTTTCTTGCATACCTGTAAGAATAGCTTGTTGCATTTGAATCTTTAAAGTTGAGATTTCATCTATAAATAATAGACCTTTGTGAGCCTTCTGAATCATTCCTGCTTCAACTCTTTCGTGAGCTGGTGTACCAAGACCTCCAGACTGGAATGGGTCATGCCTAACATCCCCAAGTAATGCTCCTGCGTGAGCGCCTGTTCCATCTAAAAATGGTGCATGGTCCCATTTAGAGTTATCAACTAATATTTTTGGAATCATGACTTGATTTTTAATTCTAAATGTCTGCATTCCAAAGAAAATAATAACTGCAAGAAACAGCCCCCATAATAACTGCCCTTGTGTAAATGCAATAACAATTATCGCACCAATAACAAAGAAAAGTATCATTCTTTTGCTTTCTTCCTGTTTTTTTGCCATCGCTTTGTGCTCATCAATTATAAGTCTTGCTTTACCCCTTGGAACGGTCCTAATCCTTGGAGTATTTGGGTCATCGGGATTTGGATAAGCAAGTATATCTTCAAGATCTTCTTTTGGGAGAAGTTCTGCCATTGCCAAACCCAACATTGATTTTCCTGTTCCGGGTTCCCCTATTAACAATACATTTCTTCTTTGTTTTGCCGCTGTCTTAACAATCTCAACAGCGTGGTCTTGACCAATTACCTGGTCGATAAGACTTTCAGGCACTTCTATCTCTTCAGTAGTAGAAACATCATAAAAAGATTTAATCTGCTCTCTGACTTTTTTTACTTCTTCTGTAATGTCTACCAATTCTTCGTTTATTGGTTCTATTTCTTTTTCTTTTACTTCATGAATAGAAGATTTTTTCTTTGCCATTTGTATTTCCTCTAAAAAGACTTATGCGTTTATAGATACCTAGCCTTTAAAAATATATCGTACTTATAATATAGAACATATTATCCAGTAATTTTCCATTTTATAATATAATAAATCTTATAGAAATAGAATTTAAAGAGAAAAATATATTAATGGTTAGACATACCTAATTTTAGGTGTTCACATGTATGTTACATCACTATCATCAAAAACAACTTTGGATAAATTAAGAGGTGATTTCAAACTTATTGACTGTCACTTTGAAAGATTTCCGGACGGAGAAGGATATGTTAGATTTGATGACAAAGTCAAGAATATTAAAGAAATCCTTATAGTTCAATCATTGTACTATCCCCAAGATGAACATATAATGCAGCTTTTTTTCATGATTGATGCCTTAAAAGACTTAAACATTAAGATTAATCTCTTAATTCCTTACATGGCCTATGCAAGACAAGACAAGAGATTCAAAGACTGGGAATCAGTTTCTGGCATATCTTTAGCAAAGATTATAGATCGATTTGAACTTGAATCGAAGTATACAGTAGATATACACGATTTAAAAATAACAAAAGCTATGAAAGGAGAAAATCTCTCGGCTATGCCCGCAATAGCAGATTATTTAATGAATTTAAATCTTAAAGAGCCTGTTATTATTTCTCCCGATAAAGGCTCAGTAGAAAGAGCTAAAATAGTTGCGGACCAAATGGAGGCAGAGTTCGATCATCTTGAAAAGACAAGGCTTTCTGGAGACACCGTTGAGATAAGACCAAAAGAAATTAACACTAAAAATAGAGATGTTGCAATTGTCGACGATATAATATCAACTGGGGGAACCATGGCAAAGGCATGTGAAGTTCTTAAAAGAGAAGGAACTTTAAAGGTGTTATCAGGTGCAACCCACCTGTTGATGATATCTAATGCGGAAGAAAGATTAAAAAAGGCAGGTATTGATCGTATCTTTGGTTCAGATTCCATTCCATCTAAATTTTCTGACATATCAATTGCAAGTATTATAGAAGAAATGTTTTAGGCGATTAAATGATTGATCTTGGGGAAGTTAAAAAATTAAGGAAAAAATTTGGAGTGACTCAGAAGGAGCTAGCTTCAAAAGCCGGTGTTACCCAAGCGTATATAGCTAAACTTGAGAACAAACAGATTGACCCCAAAATTTCTTCTTTTAACAAGATCTTAAATGCTTTAGAAGAGCTAAGGGTAAGAATGAAAAAAATACAGGATGTTATGGTTTCTCCTGTAATCTTCGTTCACCCCAAGGATAAGGTTAGTGATGCCATAACAATAATGGCGCGGTATAACATATCACAGTTGCCTGTTTTGAGAAATGGTACCCCCGTGGGAAGTCTTTCTGAAAAATCATTGATAAAAAAACTTGGAATCGGAAAAATTTGTGAAACTCCAGATCTTACAGTGTCTGAGATTATGGAAGAAAGTTTCCCGGTAGTTTCTAAAGAACAAAGTTTTGCTGAAGTATACACACTACTAAAAGAAAATCAAGCTGTTCTTATTGAAGAAATGGGGAGAGTTGTAGGAATAATCACAAGAGCAGATATTCTTGATAAAATATAATATTATTAATAGTTAATTTTAAAAACAAATCTTCACTCCATAAGAAAAAGGAGGTTGTATATGCCAATAATTAATTTTAATATTACAAAAGCCGTAGTAGAAAAGAAAAAATTGGAGAAAGCTCCTGAAGGACCAGTGAGTTTCACTCAAACGCCAAATATTGTCTCAATTAAAGAGATGCAGCTTTCAGGACCTAGCGGAAGATTAAACGTGTTAGATGTTGAGTTTGATTTCCTATCAAAGTACGAACCTGAAGTAGGCAGTGCAAGCATTAAAGGAAACGTTTACTACCAAGAAGGAGAAGAGTTCAGAAAAAAAATCGTTGAACAGTGGGAAGGTAAGAAGACCCTTGACACAGCATTTTTTGATGAAGTGATAAATGGAATAAACGCAAAATGCTACGTATTTTCAATGATGTTAATAAAAGAGCTCGGCCTTCCAATTGCAACGCCATTCAGGTACAGCGCTTCTCCAGAAGCTACTAAGACTGAAAAACCAAAAAAGAAATAATATTTTTATAGTTTATCTCATATTTTTTCTTTTAAATTAAAATTTTATGTTGTCATTAATGCTGATTAAATAAGTGGATGGCTAGACCATCCATGAAAAACCTTTTATTAAATAATCAAAAGGAACAATTGGGTAAGTTAACCTATTTTATTGGTTGACTACATAAAGGAGGAGATTATTTGGCATTAAGAGAAATGACACCATATAGAAGATTCATGTCGGCTATGGCCGGTGGCCGTGTTGACAGAACACCCACTATAGTACTTTCAAACTTTTGTAAAGAATTAATGGCATCAACAAACGTTACTTGGCCAGCATGTCAGACCGATCCAAAGGTTATGGCACAATTCCAGGCAGGGAGATATGAAGTCTGGGGATTAGATTTACTTATATCCCACAATGATTTAGTATCCGAAGCAACTATGCTTGGAGCAGATATTGATCTTGGAACAGATTTAAGACATCCTTCAGTATTGAAACATGTCCTTGAAAACACTGACCCAACAAAATACAACATACCAAAAGATGTTACATCTAAAGGAAGAAATCCAATAGTTGAAGGATCGACTAAGATTCTAGTTGAAAAATATGAAAAACTTGTTCCTGTTTTTAGAACTGTTACAGGCCCAATGACTATTGCAGGTCACCTTTGGGGCGTTGACAGAATATTAATGTGGTCAAAGCAAGAAGAAAAGAAGTTTGAAGCTTGTCTTGATATTTGTACCGATCTTTGTATTGAGATTATTAGAAACTCTATTGATTCAAGCGGAGCAGATGGATTTTACATGCCTGATCCAACAGCTTCTGGAGACTTACTAGATCCAAAAGATTACCAGTACTTCCTTGAACCAAGATATAAGAGAATGACAAAGGAAACAAAAGATGCTATGTCTATATTACATATCTGTGGTGACACAAGAGGATATATGGACAGAATCCCACACTCTGGATTTGACGCATTCTCATTCGAGGCCCCTGGAACATCAGTTAAGGAAGCCGTAATGGGTCTTGGAGACAGAGTTACACTCATCGGAAGTTTGGAAACAATCCCAGTCGTAATGATGGGTACTCCTGAATATGTTTATACACAATCACTAAGAGATATTGCGGATGGAGTTGACATTCTTTCCCCAGCATGCGGTACACCACCAATGACTCCAAACAAAAACATAAGAGCAATGGTAGAAGCATGTGAACCAAAGAAAGTAAAGAGAAAAGTAGTTGCACTAAGCAAAGAAGAAATCATAAAAAAATACACACCAGCAAAAGCTGACCTTGCAGACATTACAAAAGCAGTCATGTTAGGGGATGCTGTAACAACCGAAAATCTAGTAGTAGCAGCCCTTAAAAAAGGATTAAAACCAATCGACCTAGTAGAAGAAGCATTATTACCTGGCGCTATTGGAGTAGCAGAGATGTATGATGGCGGATATGCATTCGTTCCTGAAATATTACTCGCTGCAAATGCAATGAAGAAAGGTATCAGCCACTGCCAGAGCGCAATGGGAGATGTCAAGCCAAAGGGTAAGATTATTATGCACGTTGCATTCGGTGACGTTCACGCCATTGGAAAAGACATTGTAAAATCAATCTTGATTGCAAAGGGATACCAAGTAACTGATCTGGGGGCAAGTGTTCCATGGGATAAAGTTATTGAAGCAACAAAGAAGGAAAAACCTGATGTAGTCTCTGGAACAGCATTGATGACAACAACAAGAACTGCATTCCCCAAGGTAGCCGAACTTATGAAGAAGGAAGGCATAGAAGTACCATTCATAGTTGCCGGTGGAGCAGTCGACCCAGCATACGCAGAAACAATGGACTATGCCATATACTGTAAAGGACCAGGAGATGCTGAGCCTGTCTTTGAAGGTATAAGAAAAGGCAAGAAGTGGCAACAAATCAGAGAAGAAGAGCACAAGAAATACAAGTAAATTATTTTATTTTTTTCTTATTCTTTTTTTAATTAATTTTTCAAATCTATTCATTCTTTTAGAGAGTGCTCTCTCAAAAACTTTTTATATACAGACAAGTGAAATGTATTCTAAGGTTGATTAAAATGAAGAAAATTGCCATTATTGGGGGAACTGGCGGACAAGGCACGGGACTTGCTTTAAGATGGGCTAGGGCTGGACATGAAATCTTTATTGGATCTAGAGAAGAAAGCAAGGCTTGTGCATCTGCCGATAACTTGAAGGAAATATGTATTGATACTGCATGTTCTTTATTAGAAATAGAAAGGTCTGATGTCCAAGCTATAAAGGAAAAAGTTCCTGAAGCAAAGATACTAGGATTCGATAATCTAGAAGCAGCAAAAAAAGCAGATATAATTGTGATAAGTGTTCCTTATTCGCATCTTATCCCTACTGTAGCGTCTATTAAAGAGGCTTTAACTGAGGGGAAAACTGTCGTATCTGTAGTTGTACCTCTTTCAACTGCAGTTGGTGGAAAAGCCACGACAGTTATTTCCCCTTGGGAAGGGAGTGCAGCAGAAGTTATTCAGAGCTTAGTACCAGAGAATGTTCAAGTAATCAGCGCATTTCAGAATGTAAGCGCAGATAGACTTTCTGACCTAGCAAATACAGTTGATTGTGATGTAATCGTATGTGGTGGTTCAAAGGATGCAAGAAAGGGAATAATGGAACTTGCAAAAGACATACCTGGAGCAAGAGCGATTGATGGTGGACTATTACAAAATGCAAGACTCATTGAGCCAATAACGGCATTGCTCATAGGCATGAACATACGATATAAAGTCAAGGAAGGCATGGGCATAAGATTTACTTATCTGACTGAATAAATTAAAATATTATTTATTCTGAATATAATCCTTCTTTTTTATTATATACTTCGATTATGTTTCCATCTGGATCATAAAAATAAAAAAATCTCTTACCATTGATTTTTGGGTGTGGATGAGTTAGTGTAACTGGTTCTGATACTGTTTCTATAGAATTATTTACAAATTTTTCATGAAATGCATCCACATCTTCAACTTCAAATGCTATATGATTGAGCATTGAAGGGCTTTCCATAAGTCCACTTTTGAATTCTACTAATTCTATATTAACTTTTGATTTTGGATCGGATAATACTGCGAATACAACGTCAAAGCCTTCTATACCAGTTACTTTTTCGAACTGTTCACCACCTATTGGGTGTTCAAAGACTGTTTCTAAACCTAATGTTTCTTTATAGAATTTTTTTGACATTTCAAGATTTGAAACAAGTAAAGCTATGTGATTTAAAGTTGCCATGTATATTTTAACAAAAGGATAGTTTTAAAGGTTTTGAAAATATGCTTTATAATTTTACTAAGTTTATTAACCTAAAATTTATCAGACCTCATTTTTCTTATCAGTTTTATTTTTTTAGACATGCCACGCCCTCTTGCTTTCTCAGTTATCCTAGTCATCTCATTCTGCTTAATAGAAAGGTATTCTATTTCTTTTTTGAGTTTCATATAATGCTGGTATCTACGCAATTCAAGTTCGCCATTTTCAATAGCATTCTTTACTGCACAACCCGGCTCATTTAAATGGGTACAATCAGAAAATTTACAGTTTTCAGAAAGCGCTTCGATATCAGAAAAAACATCACTTACGTCTTCACCATCAGACCACAATTGGAGCTCTCGCATGCCTGGATTATCTATAATCATCCCCCATTAGGAAGCATGAACATCTCACGATATGTTGTAATGTGTCTCCCATGACTATCCGATTTCCTAACTGATCCAACTTTTTGACGATTTGTACCAAGTAGTTTATTGATAATAGTAGACTTTCCAACTCCAGAAGACCCCAGAAGCGCTATCGTTTTTCCTTTGCCAAGATATTGATCAAGAGATTCTAAGCCTTCGTTAAGCTCAGCGCTCAATGTGTGTATGGGGATTGTTGGGTCTATCCTCTTAACTTCCTCCAATCTTTGATCAAGATCCTCACAAATATCTGATTTGTTCAATATTATAACAGGTTTTGACCCACTTTTTGAAACTAGAGTAAGGTACCTCTCAATTCTTTGAATGTTGAAATCATTGTCAAGACCCGATACAATAAAAACGAAATCAACATTTGCAAGTAATACCTGTTCTTCTGTAATCTTACCTGCAATCTTTCTAGAGAATTTGCTCTTTCTTGGAAGAACGGCATGGATGGTACCCTTACTAGCCGTTTCCATCTTTATGGCTACCCAATCCCCAACGACCGGAAAAGAAGTTTTGTCTTCGGCAGTGAATCTAAATTTACCTGAAACTCTAGTTTCAATTTCTCCAGTTTCGGTAAGCGCCATGTAACTTTTACGCTGGACCTCTGTAATACGGCCTGGTATTAGTCCCTCTTCTTGAAATATAGTGAAATTATCAAGAAAAAACGAATCCCAATCAATTGTTTCAAGATCAAGTAATGACTGATTCATAGAATGCACCTGTCTTATCCGATACAGATATTTTCATATTTTATAAAACTAACATTAATTGAAGAATAGGCTAAAGATTTTAATATAAATGTTGATTTTAATAATTTAATGAGTATTAGAAGAGCCAAAGAAAAAGACTTACCTAGAATCTTAGATCTTAACAACAGAGAATCAAAATGGGTCGGTAAAAAAGAAATTGATTTCTTTCAAAATTACATGGATATCCCCATTTTTAATGTATTTGAGACTAATGATAGAATTGTTGGATTCTTGATGGCTATGAATCAGAATACCGATTATGATAGCATAAACTTCCTATGGTTTAAAAATAAATTCAAGAAATTTTACTACATTGACAGAGTAATAGTAGATGAGTCAATGAGAGGGAAGGGAATTGCTTCTCTACTTTATAGAGAATTAATAGATACAAAAGGAGACATACCTCTTGTGGCAGAAGTGTCAATTAATCCATCAAATGAAGGCTCATTGATATTCCACGATAAGATTGGCTTTAAAGAGGTCGGGACGCTTACATCTAGCGATAAAAAGGTAAGAATGTACTACCTTGATTAAATAGATTTTTATAATAGAAAGACTGATAGAATATTCTGATAGCTTATGAAGAAGAAAAAACCAGAAAATGACACGCGCATGAAAGGATATATTAAAATCTGCCCAAACTGTGGCAGTACTGATGTCTCTGTAGAATCATTTAATTACATGGTAAGGGATATCTGCAAAGAATGTGGTTATGGTAGTATCAAAGAAAGTCTGTTCATTGATGACCTTTTATACTTCCCAGAAATCCCAGAATCAGATGTTGAGGAATTCAGAAAAGAAGTTATACAAAAGAAAAAGAAAGTAAAGAATAAGGATTAGATTTTACCAATATTCTTGATTATCCTTTCACCAAACTCTGAACACTTAACTTCAGTTGCGCCTTCCATCTGCCTTGCAAAATCATAGGTTACATATTTCTGCTTTATTGTTTCACCAAAGCTTTTCTCAACTAAAAATCCAGCTTCTTTCCACCCAAGATAGTTTAGCATCATGACACCGGAAAGTAGTAATGAACCGGGATTTACTTTGTCCATGCCCGCATACTTTGGGGCAGTTCCGTGTGTTGCCTCGAACACTGCATATCCATCACCTACATTTCCACCAGGAGCTATTCCAAGTCCACCAACTTGGGCCGCAAGAGCATCTGAGAAATAATCACCGTTAAGATTTGGCATGACAAGTACATCATATTCAGCTGGCCTCAAAATAATCTGTTGGAACATATTGTCAGCTATAGCATCTTTTAGAACTATCCCAGAGTTTTTATATTCGGTGTAAGGGATAATTTTTCCTTTGTAATCCTGATTGGCAAGATCATATGCCCAGTTCTTGAAAGCTCCTTCGGTGTACTTCATTATGTTTCCCTTGTGGACTACTGTTACAGATTTTCTATTGTTTTCAAGGGCATAATCAAATGCTTTCTTAACGATTCTTTTCGTTCCAAACTCTGAAATTGGCTTTATTCCAATACTAGAATTCTTTCTTATTTTTACTCCAAACTGAGTTTCAAGATAGGAAATAATTTTATTTGCCTCATCTGACCCAGCTTGCCATTCAATGCCTGAGTAAACATCTTCTGTATTTTCTCTGAAAACAATCATGTTAACATATTCTGGATGCTTCACTGGAGAAGGGATACCAGTGTAATAACTTACTGGCCTAATGCATGCATAAAGATCAAGAACTTGCCTTAGTGTAACATTAATACTTCGGATTCCCCCTCCAACTGGTGTTGTCAAAGGTCCCTTGATACCAACTACACATTCTTTTATCTTATGAACTGTTTCATCGGGAAGCCAACTTTTTGTTTTATTGAAAGCTTTTTCTCCAGCTAAAACTTCGGCCCAGTAAATTTTCCTTTTACTTCCATATGCTTTTTGAACAGCAGCGTCAATGATCTTCTGTGAGGCCTTCCATATGTCAGGCCCTATCCCATCCCCTTCAATGAAAGGAATTATTGGATAATCAGGAACGTCAATCTTTCCTGATTTTATTGTGATTAAATCTCCGCTCATGTTATCTCCTCATTTTGTTATATACGTAATTTAAGGCCCCTCCGGCCTTCAAAAGATCTAGATCTCTACCTAAAAGATTTTTATTGAGCTTGTAGCTCTCTTTCTTAGTAGTATTTTTACATATTATATTACTAAAATCACCTATCTCAATTACTAGCTCATCGCCAAAGTCAATTCTGTCATAGCCCTTTTCATCAGAAAATGTTAATGGGACTATCCCAAAGTTAACTAAATTTGCATGGTGGATCCTTGCAAAGCTTTTTGCAATTACGGCCCTAACACCCAAGAACATTGGAGCAATTGCCGCATGCTCTCTTGAAGACCCTTGGCCATAATTTGACCCCCCGACAATGAATCCGCCGCCCTTGGCTTTAGCCCTTGAAGGAAAGTCTTTGTCTATCCTTTCAAATGCGTATTCAGAAATTTTTGGTATATTTGACCTAAGTGGTAAAATCTTTGCTCCTGCAGGCATTATATCGTCAGTTGTGGTATTGTCCCCAGTTTTCAAAAGAACTGAACCTCTCAAAGGGTCTTTTAGACTTTCGTTTCTTGGTACCGGTTTTATATTTGGGCCCCTAATAATCTCGACATCTTTTCCACTTTCAGTTGGAAAAATAAACATATTATCGTTTATCTCAAATTTTACTGGCATCTCTACCTTTGGGTATTTGCCTAATTTTCTAGGGTCAGTGATAACTCCGTAAAGAGCTGCTGCAACTGCAACTTCAGGGCTTACTAGGTAAATATCTGCATCTTTTGTACCGCTTCTGCCTTTGAAATTTCTGTTGAAGGTTCTAAGTGACGTACCTTCAGAGTTTGGAGCTTGACCCATCCCAATACATGGCCCGCATGTGCATTCCAAAATCCTTCCTCCGGCATCAACAATGTTCTTCAAATGACCATCTTTAACTATCATAGACAGGACTTGCTTAGATCCAGGAGATACTACAAGGCTCACATTAGGATGAACTGCCTTTCCTTTAAGAACTTCAGAAACTAAAGCCAAATCTTTGTATGATGAATTAGTACAACTTCCAATTGCAACTTGAGATACTTTTGTCCCTTCAATCTCGCTTATTTTGACAACATTATCGGGCATATGGGGTTTTGCTATCATTGGCTCTAATTTGTCTAAATCAATTGAAATAGACTCAGAATATTCTGCGCCTTTATCAGCTTCAATTTTTTGCCATTGATTTCCTCTACTCTCGGATTCCATGAATTTTTTTGTGATTTTGTCACTTGGGAAAATCGAAGTTGTTGCCCCAAGTTCAGTACCCATGTTTGTAATTGTTGCTCTTTCTGGGACAGATAAGCTCTCAATACCTTTTCCAGTAAATTCAAATATTTTATTAACTCCGCCCTTAACGGATAATCTTCTTAGTAATTCTAGTATTACATCCTTTGCAGAAGTCCATTCAGAAAGCTTTCCATCAAGACAAACTTCTACGATGTTTGGCATTTTCAAATAGAAAGGTTCTCCTGCCATTGCAAGTGCAACGTCGAGCCCTCCTGCCCCCATAGAGATCATGCCAATACCACCGCCCGTTGGTGTGTGGCTGTCAGACCCAAGAAGTGTCTTCCCCGGAATGCCAAATCTCTCAAGGTGAAGCTGGTGGCATATGCCATTACCTGGCCTAGAAAATATTAGCCCATATTTTTTTGCAACACTCTGCAGATACCTATGGTCATCAGCATTTTCAAAAGAGGTCTGTAAAGTATTGTGATCAATATAACTTACAGATAGCTCGGTTTTTACCTTGGGTACTCCCATTGCCTCAAACTGTAAGTAAGCAAGAGTACCTGTTGCGTCTTGAGTAAGAGTCTGATCAATTCTAATTCCAATAAGACTTTGACTTTGCATCTCACCCTCAACTAGGTGAGAAGATATAATTTTTTCAGAAACATTATATGTCATATAACCACCAATTGTTCATTATAAGCTCTTTTCTTTGATATATTGATTAGGTTTTTAAGTTTAGTGGGTACATTAAGGCAGATTATTGTAGTAAAGAAAACAAATTATTGAAAATAACTACACTAATTCTATTGTTTCTATATCCTCTACCTTCTTATCTTTATAGTTTACAACTGTTAACTTTTTTATCTTCCCATAAATCTCGAAGTTCTTTTCGTTTAATTCGTCAACAAGCTTCTTACATTCATTTGCATTTGTAGAATTCCCAACACCTAAGTGAGGGGTAAATTGAATGGCAAGAAAAAGTTCATCTTTGAGTTTCCCAGAATAGAATTTATCGTGGATTTTTGTAATACTGCTGAATCCTTCATCTGGGACTAAAAAGACATGCCAGTAATCATTGAAGGTATCTTTATTTAATATAGCGCATCTAAGGCAGAAATCAATTTCTTTTAAGCCTTTAGATTTTTCCTTAATTTCATGAATAAGTTCCTTTTTATTTAAATTAAAAACTGGGAAGACAAAAGTAAAATGGGGTTTGACAACATCATAGTAAAGCATGTCATATTTATTTCTTAAATCTTGAATCCAATCGTAATTCTTCTTTTTAAGTTCTGGATATGCAATTACTAAAAATGACATGATTATTAATTTATTTTCTATAATAAAAATATATCTATTTATTATTGATAATATTCATAACCATTTTTTGAACCAATCTACAGTAAGACGGATAAGTTCAGACTCATGCTCTTCTTTTGAAAACATATGGTCTGACCCTTTTATAATGATAAAATTCTTTGGACCATTTGCATTTTCGTATATCCCTTGTGAATTAACAATAGAAACTAGTTCATCATTTTCTGGATGGATTACAAGAATTGGTGCTTTTATTCTTTGTACCAATTTAGTTGCATCTTGATTTTTTAAATCCAGATAAAAGCCATAGTTTATCCTTATCTTTCCTCTTTTCCAAGAGGGAAATGTTATGTAACCATCTTTCTTCCATTGAGCTTCCTTTTCTTTAAAGAGTGTACCCACTCAAGTTTTGCTGGAGCTGCTGCTGAGACTAATGCCTTAATTCGATTGTCATTTGCAGCAGCATTTATTGCGACTAATCCTCCAAGTGAGTGCCCCATTATCCCTACAGTGCATATACCTTTCCCCTCAAGGAAATCAACTGCAGAGATAATATCAATAGTCTGATTAGTTACACTCATCTCTTCACATTTACCTTCAGATTCACCTATGCAGTCACTAAAGTCGAATCTAAGTGCGCATATTCCTTCATCAGAAAGAGTTTTTGCGAGATTGAAGTAATGCTTAACTTCTTTGAATCCAGTGAAGTGACTAGAAATTATTACGCATTTATCGCCTTCACCCTCAAGTATGCCGACTATCTTAAGTCCTCTCGAATTAAAAAAAGATACTTTCTGTGCAGTCATGACAATAATAGGGAAATAAGAATTAATAAAGATAATGCAATTCTTAATTGACCCCAAAACTATTTATAGACAGATATTATATAATAATAGGATTATTATGTCTGACGTTGCAAAAGTAATTGAGGTTGTTGGAAAATCGGAGATAAGTTGGGAAGATGCTGTAGCAAAAGCAGTTTTTGTTGCTTCAAAAACAGTCCATAATATTAAGGGCGTTGAAGTTGAAAAGTTGACAGGAAAAGTAACAGACGGCAAGATAACTAAATATAAAGCTACAGTTAAATTAATCTTCGTCGTTGAATAAATTAAATATTTTTATTTTTATTTAAATTTACAATATGCCAGAATCTAAAATATGCATCGCTTTTTGTATTGGATAGCTCTTTTAAAACTGCAGTTGCTCCGCATGCAAAATTTAAAGGATTTTCTTTGAACAATGATACAACTTCTGAGATATCAATTTTTTCGTAAGACAGCTCTTCAATCGTTCCGTCTTCATTTTCATCAGTAATAATTATTTTTGAGTCAAATGGTATGAATAGAATATACCCCGTCATATACCCCACATTTATTGAATCGGGTATATTAAATCCCGTGAGAAATTCACCAATTTTTGTGAATCTTATCAAATCTTTTGACGAAAATACGTAAGGCATTCCATCATTTGAAACCGCTATTTCTTCTCTGGTTTCTCGTAATGCTGTTTTATCGTTTGCATGTTCAAGCGCCTTCGGATCATCTGATAAAAGGACAGGTTCATAGGTTACATGACCGCCATTGAAATCATATTTAGAAGGATCTATTTTTCTCTTTTTAGATCTCTTTTGCAGAATTGTTTTTTCTGTACCTCGGATTATTGGGATAATATTAACGGATATGTGGGGGATTCTAAGGCTACTGTGAACAATATCTCGCCTAACAAATCCACATACTGCCAAAATATCTTCTTCTTTTATCACAACTGGCAGATATTCTTTGTTTTCAGACATATTATCCCGATTTTAAGAATTCAAGTTCTCCATAAATCTCCTTGTATTTCCCTAAAGCTACTGGGGCGCCCATCAGTAACCTTCTAGCTGTGTTGTAAACGCTTGGCATTTTCTCTGGCGTTATATTTGACATGATTTCAATAATCGCCTTGATTAAATCCAAATGATGCTTTTCTTCCATATCATCAATATTTCCAAATACCTTTATTGCGTTGACAGCTGTATATTCATTTACTGCAGAAAGTTTTATAATTGCATCCTTCAAGAAATTTCTTCCTTCTTCAGTTTCTAAAGACTTTTTTCTATTGTGGGCAAATTGAACATAAAGTGCTCTTTGATCATTTGACTGTTCTATTCTAAATGAGTCAGAGCCTTCAATTCTTTTAATAATCTTTATAATGTCTTCACTGCTGTTTGATGCGATAATTCCAAGAAATGACTCCCAACTAACAAGATTCTTTTTTGACCTTTCTTCGATAGATTTCAAGACTTCCAGTTTATCTCTCGCAGAACTATTGAGATACAACGAAAAAGCTGTTAATTTATCTGTTGCGGAATCTGAATGATAAAGCTGTTCTTTTATAATTTTATGAATATCCTCAGTATCTAGAGTAGCCAACAAAGATAAAGCGACATTTTTTACTTGCCTTCTTTTTATTTCAAGGCTCTTAGTTTCAATATATGTTTTGCCAGAACAAGGAGTATTATATTTTTTGTATATTTCCAAAAGTTCTTTTTTGTATTTTTTGGCTATTTCCCCCATTATTTTCTTTCTAACATCATACATCTTTGTATAGTGATGTGCAAATTTTTTATCGTCTACGGATTCAAATATTGTAAGAAACTGTCCGCCTGCTTTTTCCATTAATGCTTCATCAGAGATTAGCTCAAAGTATATATCAATTATTTCTTCAATCGGCTCAAGTTCTAAATTATTCAAAAGTCTCATTTTCTCCATATCTAATAATTTGTAAAATGCAACGTATTTAGCTATCAGATTTTTGTCTTTTCTTATTTGAGAAATAAGATCTTCTAAATCTGCATCATAGTTAATCTTCCCATAGAACGAGTAATCTCTGTTCAATGAGATAAAGTGAGCTTCAGGTATATCTTCAAATACTACACTAGCCTCTAAACTATCAATCTTTTCAATGGACTCAATAATATCATTGCCTTTTTGATCTACAACTGCAATTTTTAATGGAAAAGTCCAGTATGCCCCTTCTTTTGGTGTCAACTGTTTTATTTCAAAAGTCAATCTCTTTTGTTTAGTATCATAGTTAGATTTAATGTCAACTGTAGGGAATCCTGTTTGTTTTAACCAATGTTTGGCCATTTTAGAAAAATCCATGTTTGAAACTTCTTCCATTGCCTTGATCCAATCTTCTGTTGTTGCGTTTCCATGGCTGAATCTCTTATGGTACAAATCCAAAGCTTTGACGAACTTTTCTTTTCCCATAAAAGTTTCAATCATTTTTACAAATTCAGGAGCTTTGACATAGGTAACCCCAGTAATTAGTTCATTTGGGTCGTTAAATCCATCTGGCAGTATAGGCATTACAGATGAACCTTGATCGGATGTAAAAGTGCCGCTGCTTGGGGCCAAAAGCGTTAATACAGTTTTTAATCTCCCGTAGTCTTTTCCAAAAAGAAATTCATGGTACTGTTTTTCAATTATTACTGTAACTGCCTCGTTAAGCCAAATTTGGAATGGATCCTTTCCAGTCACCTCTGAGCCGTTTAGGTTGTGATAGTACTCATGCACTTTTACTGAAACCATATATTCAAAGCCATTGTCTGTCATGTCGTTGAAAGGCATAATCCTATTGGTACTAATTGTTGTATTCCCAACGTTTTCCATACCACCAAAATCAGAGTTTTGCATACCAATCTCACGATAAACTGTGCCCGTGTATTTATAGCCAGGAATAATCTTCTTATTCAGATCTGACAATTTTTTTCTTATTTGTTGAAGTTTTTCATTATTTCCTTCAATCTTCATTTTTTCTCTATCTTCTATAAGTAACTTCATTTCATTTCGGATATCTAGATTATCGTATTGATTAGGCCCGGTGAAAAGATACGTCCAGATTATGCAGTCATGTAAAACATCCAAAGCTTTTTCTGCAATTTCTTTTTTTGAGTTTGGTGGAACGAGAAATTCTAGCATGAAAGTGTGGCCATCTGGATACTCAACTTCTCTTTTAAAAGTTGAATATGTTCCAACACCTAAAAAGAAAAGATACGGAGCCATTGGAGTTATTATATTGGCATATTTTATTTTATCTCTCCCACCGCCAATAGAATGTCTTTCTTCTAGAATATCTCCATTTGTTATGATGTTCGTGTATCTTTCATCCGCAATAATTGTAGTTGTGTAAGTACATTTTGCCATCATATCGTCAAAACATGGGACAAGTCTTTGGAATCCCCACTGCTGACACTGGGTAATCTGTTGTGGTGGTGCCTCTGGAGGTGTTTCATCATAATATAGCCCCTCTAAGATATTTTTTGTTGGTCTGCAAATAGTTTCAGTATTAATTACAAACTCTGTTTTAGGTGGCAATGATTTATCAAAAGTTATTATAATTACATTTTCATCTTTTATATAATTATGTTCTGTTTCATAATTTTCTACAGATAAAGATATGACTTCCAGATTTTTAGCATTCAATTCGAGTTTTGATATAGGAAAGTTCAAAGATTTTGCTCTTAGTTTTGATTTTACATTTGTGTAATTATGATAAACATCAAAAATCAAATCCATGTGGAGGACCTTGACAGGAAGGTCTTTGAAATCATCTGGGTAGTATTTGAAAAGCCTTTTCATAAAAACACCTTTTATCTGCAGAGCAATTCGATTTAGTTAAGTCTTCTTTGAATTTTTCTTTTTAGAATTGTTGGCAGATTTCTTCTTTTTTGTTTTTTTCTCTTCGATTATAAGAGGTTTTAATCCATCTTTTTGTATTACAAAATTTACCCAATTTGTATAGTGGTCTGCACCCTTGATTTTTCTGATTCTAATTTGTTTTAAGAGAATGTCTGAGGCCATATAAGTCGGGTCGTACCTTAAATCTATAATTCCATCTACGATATAATCAAATACATCAGCAAAACCCTCAAATGCCTTAAGCCCATAATGGAGTGTTGAAAAAAACAATACATTTCTTTCTTTTGTCCCTCTCGCTCTCCAGTTCTTTACAGAGTCAACGACCTGAGATGGGTCAGACAAAGTCATGAATTCAGTCAAAGAATCGATCAATACTATACCTTTACCATCCATGTTCAACTCGTCCATTAAACTTACCAATTTATCGGTAAAGTTGGGCAAGTCGTCTGGCTCTCTTAGGACTGTAATGCATTTTTGATCATAATCTGCTTTCATCCTAAAAGAATAACAATCTAAAAATCTTAAAAGCCCTTTTTCACAAAAATTTGTTATGTCCCATCCAAGACTATTAATATCGGAAAAAACTGAGGGCGGTGGATTGTCAAGGGCAACATAAATTACAGGCTCCCCCCTCTTCAAGAATTTATAGCATAATTCCCCAAGTATTGCAGATTTTCCTGTTCCACCTTCACCAAGAAGGACAATAAATGAGTCTCTTGGGATACCATCGAGTATTAAATCATCTAAAAGATCTATATCTGTTTTAATATTTTGACGTTCTTTGAAGCCTTTCATAACTATAAATAAGTTTTGAACTATAAAAGAGTAATTATTTTGATATTTTCATATCAAAGATAAGCTTTAAGAAATTAAAGAGATAGTATTTATTAATGAAGAGGATTAGAATCTACATATCAGGATTAGTACAAGGGGTATTTTATCGTGCTAATGCTCAAATAGAAGCCCAAAGACTAAAAGTAACTGGTTATGTTAGAAATCTTCTAGATGGAAGAGTTGAAGCAGTTATTGAAGGTGAAGATATCTGTGTTAATAAAATGATCGAGTGGTGCGAAGTTGGCCCAAAACACGCAAGAGTTGACAAAGTTGAAGTAGTAAATGAACAATACAAAGGAGAGTTCAAAGATTTTTTTATTAGATAATCATTGACATTTAGTATCTTTTCCCAAATGATATCCTTCAAACTCGATTAATACTTCAAATCCGGTGTATCCTCTGCAATACATTTTATCAAGTGCAGAATGAAGCTTAAAGGAAGCGTAATCGCCCGTGCAATGGAATCCAAAGAGAGTTATGCCATATTTTTTGAGATATTCTACGGTACGAGAGATCTTATTATCATCAGCTGCAACAAGATGAGTCCCACCAAGAACTAAGAATACATCATCCCCGATAAGATCCTTTGAATGCTCAATTGTATTCAACAGGCCAGAATGATTACACCCTAATATCACGACCCCACCGATATGGGTTTTTATTACTAAAGCCTGATCATCAATTATCTCGTCATGATTAAATTTTGAGCCTATTTTTTTTTGGAATATAGTTGATACTTTTTCAAAATCAAAGGTCCTTTCTATTTGGCCTGTGGTAAATATCTTCTTAGACACTTCAATACTCTCTTGGGTAAGGGATATATCTGGTAAATCTTTTTTCTTGAAGGGGGCACCAATGTACTTTGGGCCCATATCTGTTTTTTTGTATTTTTCTTCAAAAATTGAAGGATGGGCAAATATTTTTACATTTGAGTATTTCTTAATACCCATTAGCCCTCCGGTATGATCATAGTGCCCGTGACTTATGAATATTTTAGATATGTCCTCTTTTTTTTCGCCAAATACCTCTAAATTATGATTTAGGACATCAAAAGTTTTGCCAGTGTCAAAAAGAATTTTCTCTTTATTTTCAATTAAAAAACTAAGTCCGTGCTCTCCCCAAAAATTAGAGGAGAGCTTAACATTATTATCTACAACGCATTTAATTTTGGCATGCATTACAATCCTTCCAAAAGAGTAAATATACCTCCAAGATCTATTTCATATTCCTCTATTTTACCTTCATCACATAGTTTTGATATCTGTGGATCAATTGGTATTGTTCCTACAATTGGAACTCCCATCTTATTATCTTCACCATTTCCAAATACATTGATTTTTTTACCACAATCAGGACAAGTTGCATAGGACATATTTTCTACAACGCCCAAAATTCTTACATTTAGTTCTTGTGCCATAGATATAGCTTTTTTGACAATTGTTGCGGCAAGAGTCTGAGGAGATGTTACTACTAAAAATCCATCTAATTTGATACTCTGCATTAAAGTCAGCTGCACATCACTTGTACCTGGAGGAAGGTCAAATAACAAATAATCAAGTTCGTCCCAGATAATATCTGCAAGAAATTGCGAAACTGCACCGCTAATCATAGGGCCTCTCCAGATAACAGCGTCTTCATTTTTAGGTAGGAGTAAACTCATAGACATTATTTTAATTCCACTTTCACTTATTACTGGCATTATACCAGAGCTCCCACCTATTGGCTTCTCATTTATACCAAACATCATTGGAATACTAGGCCCAGTTATATCAAGATCTAGAATACCCACATTTTTTCCCTGTTTGGCTAGATAAGATGCAATTAAAGAAGTTACAACGGACTTTCCAACACCGCCCTTACCACTGCCTATGGCTATCTTTTTATCAATCTTCGACATTCTTTCTTCAATGTTCATCTTTTGAACTTTCAGTTGCTCTTGAAGGTTAGATACCATATATATCACCATAGAATACTTATTCAATACTATTTAAAACTTTTTAGTTACAACAATATAGACAATATTGTGAATATGTAGCCACAATTACATTAAATACAAAACGTTTATAAAGAAATTTATTGCTTATTTATATAGTATGAATAAATCAATAAGTAGTCTTTTCATATTATTAATGCTATTATCTACTTTTGGAACCTATATTGGCGCCCAAGATGAGGAAACAAAAAGTTTACTACCGGAAGTTGCGCTTGATTATCCTACCGAAGCAACTCCAAATCAAGAAATTAAAATCTCTGTAAAAGTAAAAAATACCGTTCAAGATGTAATGTGGGATACGCTTGCATATATCGATGAAGATTCAATGACTAAGGAGGCAAAAGCTGCTTTCCAGATTGTTGAAGGTAAGAAGTTATTCCCTATCAGGATGGACCCGGACCAAGAAGAAACTGTTATTCTAACAGTAAAAATTACAACAAAAGCATTAAGTGGAGAATACTTAGTTCCAGTAGTTGTGGCAACAGGTATAGGTGGATGTAGAGAAGGTTGCGAACCGTCTCTATTAACTGTCTTTTCTACCATTAAAATTAAAAGAAATGATCCTTTAATCACTCTAGAATTTGACAAATATCAAATAGATATTGAGCAAGGAGTTTGTGAAGTCGAACTAGTGGTGCCTTATCTTCCAAATATTCCATTTAGGATTACGAATATTAACAACACTGAATCTGCATATAATCTTAAGATGACTGTTATCCAAGATACTCCCATGGTTAAAGGGATAATTGACCCTCCAGTAAATCAAAGTGTCCTTCAGCCTGGGGGACAAATAACAGGGTCACTATATATTAGGGCGTCATACGAAGCTCCTATCGGAAATCAAGTGATAAGGGTGAGACTTGCATATGCTGATAAGTATGGTGCCGATTATGATTTATTCCGAGATATTACTGCTACAGTCAAAAACGTCGGTAAAAACTACTATGATCAAGGAAGACTTTATTACGACTCATGCGATTATGAGAATGCAAAGATTTCATTAGACCAAGCCAAAGTTATTTACCAAGAAAATAACAACATATTAGTTGTCCAAGAAATCGACAAGTTAATAAAAAGAATGGAAGCTAATGATAAGTTCATGCAAGGTCAAAATAGATTCTTCTCAGGTGACCTAAAAAATGCAATAACGTATTATTCTGAAGCAAAGACTCTTTATACAGAGATTAATGATTGCCAAGCAGTTCAATTATGTGAAGATGCTATGAAAGCTGCCAATAGACCTCTTGGAGGAATTCTAGGGGGAGTTTCAGGTTCTGGAGGCGAAAGCATAACTACATTTTCTATCCATACCATAATTGAAATAGTTCTTGCAATTATAGTTGCAATATTATTGATTATCCTGATTAGAGGAAAAGGTGGAGGCGGAGGTAGAAAACTTAATCTAAAAGATAGAATTAGTAGACCATCGCAGAAGCCAATTGCAAGACCCTCGCAAGAACCAATTAGGCCTCTAAGAAAAGAGATGCCCCGGTAATTTTAATATATTACTTTATTTAAAGGATATTCTATTATCCCTTCTGCACCTGCACTTTTTAGTTTTGGTATTAAGTCTCTAATTATTTTTTCGTCAACGATTGTTTCAACTGCAACCCATCCGTCAGAACTCAGATTTGATACAGTAGGCTTTCTCAAAGCAGGTAAAACAGAAATTAACTCTTCAAGATTTGCTTTTTGTACGTTCATTTTTACCCCAACCATTGATTCTGCTGCCAATGCACCTTTTAGAAGCATGAAAAGATCCTCGGTTTTTTTCCTTTTCCAACTACTTTTCCATGATTCTTTATTGCTTATTAGAACAGTTGTAGATTCTAGGATGGTGTCAAGAACCTTAAGATTGTGAGCTTTAAGTGATGATCCTGTTTCAGTAAGCTCCACTATTGCATCGACAAGTTCTGGAACTTTTACTTCAGTTGCACCCCAAGAAAATTCAACTGATGCCTCTATGCCTTTCTGTTCTAAATATTTCTTTGTTATATTGACTACTTCAGTTGCGATTCTCTTGCCATTTAGGTCTTGAGGCGTCTTTATCTTAGAGGATTCAGAAACAGCTAACACCCATTTAACGGGTTTTAATCCTTGCTTGGCATAAACAAGTTTTCCTACATTCACGATATCGGCATTATTTTCAACTACCCAGTCCATTCCTGTTAAACCAATATCGATTATTCCTTTTTCTACGTATCTTGGTATCTCTTGTGCTCTAATCAACAAGCATTCGATATTTGTATCATCAATCGATGGTTTATATGACCTTGAAGAAATATTAATAGAATATCCCGCTTTTTTAAACATGTTGAGGGTAGACTCTTGTAGGCTACCTTTAGGCAATCCGATTTTAAGCATCATATTACTCACTTTTTAATTATAAAACTCGTCTCGAAAAACTGTTTATATATTTTATGCACTAATTTATAGGATATATTAGATTATTTTACAAAAGAGATAAATAAAAGGAAATCGTAGGATTAATCATGTCATATGAAAAACATTTAGAAGGGGAGCAGGCTATAAATTTTTGTTTGAAAGATAAAGATCAGAAAAATATCTGTTTAAAAGAATTAAAAAATAAATGGACTGTGCTTTTCTTCTTTGATAAAAGTAGTCTCAAATCCGATAATTCGGAGATACTATACTACTCAAAGGTGGAAGACGAATTTAAAGATTTAAATGCTAAATTGATCGGAATTGGGCCTGTGACAGAAAAAGAGATTAGTAAGTTCTGCTTAGAACATAATATTAGTAATATATTATTACTAAGTGATTTGAACTACAATGTTTCAGAAGAATACGGTGTAGTATTCTTGGATAAAGATGGCTCTAAAAAAATCCTACCAATGACATTTCTAATTAACAGAGAAGGAATTGTATCAACTATATGGAATAGAGAGCATATGTACTATAGATTTTCTGGGTATGCAGACAATCTAATAGAACTATGGGAACAGGTCAAGATGTGGGCGCATATAAATAAAGTACTAGAAGCCATTGAACTGTTAGATAAAAACCTGAAATATTCTTAAAGTGACTAGATTATCTCTAATATTTTATTAGTTAACACGCTGTTTGAAACTATAATTCCTTTGGAATATTTAGAAATTCTGTTTCTTGAGAAATCAACAACAGTGCCTCCTGCTTCTTCGCATATTAAGGCTCCAGCAATTGCATCATAATACTTGATTATATTTTTAATAAAAATGTCATATCTTCCTTCTGCAACAAATGCAAGATTTATAGATGTAGATTGAGTTAAACGAATTCCTAAAACCTCTTTCGATAATGACTGCAGCATCTTAAAAAATTCTTCGTGAAAATTCCTATCTTTTGTTAAATCACTGACAATTATTGAATCTTTGAGATTAATGTTTTTAGAAATAAAGAGTTTTCTTTCATTAAGGTAAGCACCTTTTCCTTTTTCTGCATAATAAAGGTCTTCAGTTATAGGGTTATATATTACTGAAAGGACGGGGATCTCGTTCTTTAATAAAGCAATTGAAAAAGAGAATAATGGAACGCATCTAGTGAAGTTTATTGTCCCATCAAGTGCATCAACTAGCCATTTATACTCTGCATCCTCGTTTCCGGAGAATCCGCATTCTTCGCATATAAATGAATGGTCTGGGAATTTTTGGCTAATTATTTCGATGGCTTTCTTTTCAGATTCATAATCTGCATCTGTTACTATGTCAAAATCTCCTTTTTTATAGACTCCACAATCATTTTTGTAATATTTTTTTAGAATTTCCCCAGATGCCCTTGCGGCATTAAAAGCGGTTTGAAGCATGAAATCAATCCTTGACCAATTTTACATATACGTTCCTTGATCTTGGACCATCAAATTCCATGAAAAAAATCCCTTGCCAAGTTCCAAGAACAAGTTTTTCATTTTCAATGATAATAGTTTTGGATGGCCCAATTATGGAACTTTTTATGTGTGCATCTGAATTTCCTTCAAGATGTTTATAATCTATGCCTCGTGGTGCTAGTTTTGAGAGAAAAGAGTTAATGTCTTCCGCTACTGAAGGATCATAACTTTCGTTAATCATTATCCCTGAAGTAGTATGAGGAGAGTAAATAAACGCCACACCTGAAGAGAAATTTGATTTTGAAATAAATTTCTTTATTTCTTCTGTTATTTCAATTGCTTCTATTCTCTTATTTGATCTTAATTTTATAACGTGGCTCAATCTATCATCTCGCCCTAATTTTAACAACTTTTCCTCTATTCAACTTTTTCATCATGTCCCCAGAAACTACTGCCTCCCCCACACCTATACATTTATTGTTTTTTTGAACTATAACATCATCCCCTGGGCGGATATTCTTAGAATTACTTATGATGCCTTTAGAAAATATATCCCCTCTTAAATCAAAATCAATATTTACCCACAAGGAATCTTTTATTAATTCGCCACCCTTAACATTCACTTTAATTTTATTCTGGAAAATACCTATAATCTTTTTATTAAAAGTCAAATCAGTAGTTTTTCTTCTTTCGATATAATTAAAAGGCAAATCAAATTCTTTCTTGAATTGAAATGAAAACATTTTTTGTGCTTTAGTTTTATATTCATTAAGAGGCTCTTTATCCCAAAGAATTCTATTCGTTTCAAGAATATTCTTTAATTCTTCAAGAGATCCTTGGGTATATAGTATTTTAAACGGGAGTTTCTCAAGTGCCTTTAGATAAGGGCTATTCTCCCCAAAATGTGCGATTACAACTGGATTATTACATTTATTTAGTAATGAACAAAGTAATCCAGAAAGAGAATCTAACTCTTCTTGATTCCAGTGCCCCGTCACAGGAATATCATAGTCTGCATAGTCTTCAAGTTCTCTTGGAACTACGCCCAATGGTGATGTAAGAATTAACTGAGATAAATTAGAGTATTTATTCTTTAACACATCTCTTAAGAATGAGATAATTTTAATATGCGATTTAGAGACTCGGTAAGGTTTTTTTGCACTACAGGGAAGTAATAATATTATATTTGTTGGAGGGACATAATATTGCTCTACTTCTTTTCTCCATCTCACTACCTGCGGCCGATCTAAAGAGATATCATCTATATAATACGACCTCTTAAACTCTCTTCTCAAATGAACTTCAAAAGAATTAAAGAACTCTTTGTATAGGATTCTTAATAATCTTCTAGAATTAACAGACCCATTTGAGTACATCTCTACTAATTCTGGCAAAGGATTTGAAAGATACTCGTTGAAAAACCGTTCATTGTTTTCTTCGGCTAAGAATAGGTCAAATCCTAGGAAGAGAAATATTGGAATTTCATAATTTTTTGAATCAATGAAAAAAATAGAAGAAGGATATTTCTCTTTTAATTGAAAATAGAAATCAAGAAGAATTCTCTCATCGGCTATTCTTTTAAAAAAATAGATAGATTTTTTAGGTATTGACTCAAAAAGTTCCTGATTTAATTCGCTATACTTTGTAAGGTAGATTGGAAGGCAATCTCCTTTCTCCTCTTTGATTATTGATATATTTAAACTAGATAATCTTTTTGCTTCTCTTATTGGTAAGTCAAAAGGTATTTGGACAAGTGGAACTGTATAAAGGTCATACTTACCTCTTTTATAAGTTTCAGCGACAAGATGAGAGAGGGATTTTTCAATAGTTATATTGCCAAATTGAAAATAATCCCTATTATTTTGAATAATACAGGGCGTATTTTCTACCTGGCCGCCTAAATTTACCTTGCCTAGTCTATGTCCATCTTCATAGAGTATCTCAAAAGAAAAATTATTTTCCAATGACATCATCCACTATCTCTTTAGCATACCCAATATATTTTTCAGGATTTAACGCATCGTTTATTTCAGCTTCAGATAATAATTCTCTTATCTTATTATCTTTCTTAACATTGTCAATGAATCTTCCTTCTTTCATAGAAACTAGCCTCATTGTTTCATGTGCATCCTGCCTTCCCATGCCTTTCTCAACTAATTTTAACATTAGCACCTCTGCCAAATTTGAATATCCGGTAAGCTCTAAGTTCTTTTTTACATTTGACTCATAGAATACTAGACTAGACAATACTTTGATAGCGCCCTTGAGCATCTCGTCCAATAATATAAATGATTCAGGATGGATGACTCTCTCGCATGAGGAGTTTGTAAGATCTCTTTCGTGCCACAAAGGATTATTTAGTATTGCTGGAAATACATTAGAGTATAATACTCTTGCAAGACCACATATTTTTTCACATGTTACTGGATTCTTTTTGTTTGGCATAGTTGAAGAGCCAACTTGTTTTTTACCAAATCCTTCTGCAATTTCCATTATTTCGGTTCTTTGAAGATTTCTTATTTCCAAAGCGAGTTTATCTAGGGTTGAAGCCAAAGAAGCTAAAGAGAACATGACATCCGCATACGTGTCCCTAGATACAACTTGATTTGATATTTTGGCCATTTTAATTCCAAGAATATCTCCAACTTTTTTTTGAAGTTCAGGACCATCTTTGTATGATGCCATGGTCCCAACGGCCCCAGATATCTTCCCAGAAACATTACTATATGAAAACTCGAGCCTATCTCTAGCTCTTCTTATCTCATCTAAGAAAAGAGCAAACTTCATTCCATATGTAGTTGGTATAGCATGTTGTCCGTGAGTTCTTCCCACACAAACAGTATTGCGATATTTTTTGGATAATTCCATAAGTATATCTTCAAGTTTATTTAAATCAGAAAAAACAATTTTAAAAGCTTCGACAAATTGGAGGGCTGTTGCAGAATCATTAATATCGTTTGAAGTTGCCCCGAGATGTACATATTTTCCATGTTCCCCGCACTGCTCGGAAAGAGAAAGGACTAATGCCATTATATCATGATTTATTTCTGATTCTATCTGCTTCATTCTTTCTAGAGAAACATATTTTGTATTTGCTTTCTTGAAAATCTCGTTGCCTGCTTCTTTCGGTATGTGGCCTAATTCTGAATGAGCTTTTGCTATTGCTCCTTCGACTAGAAGCATCTTATTTAATCTCTCCTCCTCATCAAATATTTTTCTCATTTCCAAAGAACCATATCTATTATCAATTGGATGAATCATTATAATCCCTAATCTATTTTAATAAATAAAGTTTATTAAGTTTTTTGACAAATTGCATCAAAAATAATTAAGTTACCGAAAGATATATGATTTAAATATATATTCTACAATATATGGACATTATTACGATTATTGGCCTATCAGCTGCGTTCCTCACTACTGTCTCATCATTACCTCAAGTAATTAAGACTATTAGATTAAAGGAAACAAGAGATATATCATTTTGGATGTGGACTCTTTTATCTGCAGGGATATTTTTATGGCTAATATACGGATTATATAAAAAAGATCTTCCAATTATTTTAGCAAATGGAATATCGCTATTCCTAGTATTAATTGTACTGGGCTTAAAAATAAAGTATAAGTAGGTTAGTTTTTTTGATTGCATTCTTTTATCATTTCTTTTAATTCTACGACTTCGTCAATTACCTTCCAGCCTTCGCCTAAATAAATTGTATCGACTAAATTTCTTAAGAAAGCAAGATTTGACTTGGGGTCGTTAAGATCGTGCTTAGATACTAAATTTAATATTTTTTCTAAAAAAGAAAATGTAACAGGAAAGTCTTCTTGAAGTATTTCAATAAGGTCATTTTTTAGTTCTTCCGAGCAGTTCAATGCATCATCGGCAAACAAAAGCGCAAACTCAGCCCATCGGTCCCCTAACATTAGTTCGGGGCCTCTGAATAGAATATTTAAATTGGACTTTGTTCTTGTATCAATCATTTTTTGTGGATCATGTCCTAGGTCTCTCTGAAGTTTGTAAAGAGGCGAATGCTGAGCTAAAGAATTCATGTTAATATCCATCCCAGTTTGTCTATTATATTTATTTACCAATCCTTTAAATCCCTTAATCATTAAGATCCAATGTCCTATTTCATGCGTTATTAGTAAAGGATCAAACGATTTTGGATTCTCTAACCATATTGGTAATACTACCTTTCCATCTATCACTGCAGGATATGCACTATTAAGTTCTCCAGGTATATGTTTTAACTCAGGATTATCCTTTCGATCACCCATCATTATTTCGATTGGATAGCCAAGCAATTCTTCTGATAATTTTTTCCATAAATCGAGAAATTTCGAAGTTGGTTCATCTGCCATTTTTCTTATATAACTTTCAGGTAAAGGATTCATTTAATCACCAATAAAATACTAATATTAATCCTTATCGGATTCCTTTATAACCTCACTCCATCAAATACTCTAAGGACGATCCTCGCTTATATGAATTATCCATGATTTTTTCGCCTTTAAATAATTATAAACTATCTAAATTAGCGTAAAATGCTACAATTACTTGAATAAGATATCAATTAAGCGAGAAAATAAAGATGCCTTGTACTTAGATTCGTAGTGATGTCCCAAATCGACTATGCCCCTATCAAAGTTTCCATTAACGTTTGTTGTTTTGTGATTTAACTTAAAAAAAGATGAAGTGCCTGAACCTGAATCTATGGCTTTACTTTGTTCGTCAAGGTAGTAAGGACCATTAGGTCCGATTATGAATGACGGATTAAAAACTAAAAAATCAATTTCAGAGATGCCATGATTTATTTTATTTGCCCATAACATGTTACTAGAATAAGTAATATGACCTTCGTTATAAATTCCATAATTATTATTTGAGATAATATTATTTTGCATGTCAATGATCCCTTTATTATAGATTCCAAATCCTTTAGAGCCACCATTTGAATCTATAGTATTATTTATCAAAATACCTTTAGAATTAGTCGAATCAAATAAAATTCCTTTTTCATTATTACTAACAAGGTTATTTTTAAAGTATAGATCTACTGGGCCAAAAACTTGGATGCCAGTATTATTGTCAAGGAACAAAGAATTTTCTACTTTTAAATCGATAGTGCTCTCAGGGGAAAAAGAATATGCAGTTAGAGAACTAGAGTTAACAAAATTTGAATCAATTATTGTTATCTCCATCGATTTATAGGTATATTTTATGTCATTTCCTGATGAGGCCTCTATTTCAGGAGGCGAACTCTCCCCATAATAAATATCATACCTATTTATTGTCATTTTATAATCTCTAATGGGGTATACGGCAGAGATAAATGAAATATCTCCTAAATTTTCAAATTTACAATCAGATAACACTAAAGTAATAGAATGGCTAGGAACATAATTCTCAAAAATAATGCTCTCAGAGGCCTTTGCATTTTTAAAAGTGATTCCAGAAATTGTAAAGATCATAGGATTTGCGTTATTTTGGGTTTTATATATCCTAAATACATGGTCTTCGAGAAGAATTATGGTTTTATCATATCCATCTCCAACTATTGGAAGACTTTTTCCTGAAATATTGACATCTGCACTTAAAGTATGAATGCCCTCATGGAGGCATACAATGTCCCAACTACAAGTATTGTTAGTAATAGTATTCGCTAGATCATCACCAGGATAAATATGGTACGAAGTTGCATAAGCTATTTCTCCAAAAGATAAAATAAAACTAAGGGTGAATAACAATGCAATTAAGGTTTTCTTCATGCTCATCAAATTATAAAGAAACAAGTTAAATAATTAATTATAATATATTATAGGCCAAGTTACTTATCGCCGATTATTGCATAGACGATTGAACAACAAATATTTAAAACAATTATTATATTATTATATATGCAAGAAGCTTTATCTACTCTAGAACGGTCGGAGAAAGGTGTAAAAGTTACATATATTGGGCTTCTTGGAAATATTGTTCTAACTATCTTCAAGTTTATTGCTGGCATATTGGGTCAAAGTACTGCAATGATAGCAGATTCGATACATTCTATTTCTGATACGGCTTCAGATATTGTGGTATTGTTAGGTTTCCAATATGTAAAAAAACCAGTAGATGATTCTCATAACTATGGACACGGCAAAATAGAAACTTTATCGACAGCTATTGTAGGAATAATGCTTATACTTGTGGCTTTATTAATTGTATATTCAGGCGTGGAAAAACTTCTGAAATCGTTACAAGGAGAAATAATACAAAAACCGGAGTTTATTGCATTATACGCTGCTATTATATCTATTATAGTTAAAGAATCAATGTATAGGTATACGGTAAATGTTGGAAGGACAATAAACAGTTCATTAATTATTGCAAATGCATGGCATCACAGATCTGATGCATTCTCTTCAATAGGGACAATGATTGGTATTGGCGGTGCCATCTTTTTAGGGGAAAAATGGCGAATCTTAGACCCGATTGCAGCTATTTTTGTAAGTATCCTCATTATTAAAGTTGCAATAGAGATACTACACGATAGTGTTAATGAGTTAATTGAAACTTCAGTAGACGAAGAAAAGAAAAAAGAATTATTAGATGTAATTTCAAATGTAAATGGAGTTAAAGATTTTCATAAGCTAAGGATTAGGCATATTGGACACTATTATTCAATGAGCATTCATATTCTAGTAGAGAAATCATTAAATATTGTTGAAGCCCATCAAATTTCTGATGGGGTCGAAGGGGAAATTAGAAATTTTCTAGGGCACGAAACAATCATCACAGTGCACGTTGAACCCTATCAAAAAGAATAAATAGTTATTATTCCATATACTAATCGTGATTTGTATTTAAAAGAGGATAATAATGGTTAAAGAATCTTCTGAATCCCGAGTTGCCAAATTGAAAAAATTGAAGGGCGATATCGATAGTTTTTCACCTAAAGACATGGTTTCTGTAGATGATTTTGAAGAGCTTTATATTGTCTTCAAGAATTCTCCTATAACAACTGAGAAATTTAAATTATTAAGAAAAAAAGTAGAAAAAAGAAAGAGATAATAGAAAAGTATATAAAATTAGAATTTAAGATTTATGCATGAATAAAGGACGTATTATAAGTTTAATTGGGGGTATTATACTAATAGTTGCTGCTTTTTTGCCATTTTCTTATTTTGTCGATGGCTTATACTCAACTTTTCAGATTACAGTTGCAGTACTGATGAATTTTACTGATAGTTCAGTAATGCAAAACTTTCTGCTTCAAGTAAATCCATCTTATGGCATGGCCGCTATGATTTTAGCGTTAATAGTTGCAGGATTTCTATTACTTGTCATAGGTGGTTTACTTGCAATTATTAAAAAAGCAGGTGGCTCGATAGCGGGCCCTGGTGGGATGATAGTGTTGACAATAGCAGGATTTCTTTATGCAGGGGCTTTAATATTTGGGTTTTTAGGAATTGGGTTTTATTTAGGCTGGCTCGGTGCCATTATCTGCATTATAGGTAGCGCAATATCTCCGGACAAAGACAAGAGCAGAATTAATGTTTCTGTTAATCAACAGCAGAATGTAACAACTAATGGAGCACCCATCAGCTCAACTCAAAGCACAAAGAATTCAACTCCCGAATATGGCACTAAGTATTGTAATAAATGTGGATATCAAAACAAGGCAGATACTTCATTTTGTGTTAATTGTGGAAATAGACTATAATCTTATTATTCTTTTTTAATTTTCTTATTTTTGTTTTAATGATTTGACTTACGAATTTCGTAATATTATATATTATTAAATTTCTAAAGGGAAACATTTATTAGTTATTGCTATTACTTTTTTACATACTTCCTCACGGGAGTACGAAAATGGAGGTATTAGGGATGAAAAGAATAGGACAAATAAGCATTGTATTACTCTTGATATTGGCTGTTGTTGCAGCCAGCGGATGTACCGGTACAAAAAGTAAAAAATTAGTAGAAGAAGGATACCTTACTATCGGAACTGAGGCACAATACCCGCCCTTTGAGATAAGAAAGGCGGATGATAGTTTCTACGGTTTTGATATTGCTTTAGGTGAAGCATTAGCTAAAGAACTAGGACTTAAACCAAAATTTGTAGATACTGACTTTGCATCAATTATTGCATCGTTAAATGCAGGTAAATTTGATGTAGCAATGTCAGCAATGACCATTACTGAAGATAGAAAGAAAACAGTCAACTTCTCGGACCCTTACTTTGATGCAGGATTAAGCATGGCTGTTCCAATTAACAGTAACAAACAAACTGTTAATGATTTAAACGGAGCAATAGTCGGCGTCCAGCTTGGAACTACAGGTGATCTATACGCATCTGAGCTCAAGAATATAAAAGAAATTAAGAGATACGCTCACGCACCAGACGCTTTTCTAGATATGAAAAATGGAAAAGTAGACGCAGTAATTAATGATGACGTTGTTAACAAACCTATTATTGCAGCTGACCCTACGTCATTCAAAGTTGTCGGCGGTTTATTGACAGTAGAGCAATACGGAATTGCAATTCCAAAAGAGAATGAAGATCTACTTTTGAAAGTAAACGCAGCACTAAAGAAGCTAAAAGAAAATGGAACTTACGACCAAATATACGACCAATATATAGTTAACTGGTCTGAAGAATAAACAAAAAAAGGTGACCAAAGTGGTGGGACTTGGATTTCAAATTGATTTATTTGTAAGAATATTGCCTGAATTACTTAGGGGTGCAGCTATTACAATACAACTAACTGCATTCTCAGTAGCTATAGGTACTTTAATTGGACTTTTTATGGGTATTGCAAGAATATCCCATTACAAGATTTTCAGTGTGCCTTCTGCACTTTATGTTGAATTTATTCGAGGAACACCACTATTGGTCCAAATAATGATAGTTTACTATGGATTACCTGCTTTAGGATTAAATCTTGACCAGTATACTTCGGGTATCTTGGCTTTATCCATTAATAGTGGAGCTTATATCGCCGAGATATTCAAAGCAGGAATCAAATCAATTAAAAAAGGGCAAACAGAAGCCTCAATCTCCCTAGGATTAAATTATATGCAGACGATGAGGTACGTAATACTGCCCCAAGCAACTAGGAATATACTTCCTGCTTTGGGTAATGAATTTATTGCATTATTAAAGGACTCTTCGCTTGTTTCAGTTATAGCCATATCTGAACTTTTAAGAAGAGGTATGATAGTCTATTCAAGGACTTATGATGCCTGGACACCACTTTTGGGTGTTGCTTTAATTTATCTTTGTATAACTATACCACTGTCAAGAGCAGTTCAATACATTGAAAAGAGGTGGGAAATCCTTGATTAAAAAGAACCAAATCAAACGAAAAAAATCAGAACAAATTAATAACACCTCAAACGGAAACACAATGATAAAAATGACTCACGTCAAAAAATCATTTGGAGATCTAGTCGTTTTAAAAGATATAAATCTTGAAATAAAAAAAGGCGAGGTATTAGTCCTTCTTGGGCCTTCTGGTTCTGGGAAAAGTACCTTGATTCGATGTATTAACAGGTTAGAGAAAATAGACGAAGGGGAAATTCTAGTAGAAGGGCTGGATATTTACTCGCCCGATATGGATGTACACAAACTCAGGACAAAAGTCGGAATGGTTTTCCAACAATTCAATCTTTTTCCCCATATGAAAGTAATAGACAATATAACACTCTCTCCAACTCTAGTAAAAAAAGATTCTAAAGGTAAGGCAAAGAAAGAAGCTTTAGAGCTATTAAAAAAAGTAGGCCTTGACGACAAATCTAATTCATATCCCCATGAACTCTCAGGTGGCCAGCAACAAAGAGTTGCAATTGCTAGGGCTCTTGCAATGAATCCAGATGTTATGCTATTTGATGAAGTTACATCAGCCTTGGACCCGGAACTTGTAAAGGGCGTTCTTGAAACCATGAAAGAACTTGCAAAAATGGGAATGACTATGATAGTTGTTACTCATGAAATGGGATTTGCAAAAGAAGTTGCAGATAGGGTTATATTTATGGATGAGGGCTATATTATTGAGGAAAATGAACCAAAAGAAATATTCGAAAATCCCCAGAATCCAAGAACTCAGGCATTTATATCAAAAATATTATAATTAATTTTTTTATCGAGGAGGATTATGAAAAACAAATCATTAGTATTATGTTTTACATTAATTCTTATAATCTCAACTTTATGTTGTTTAAATCAAAATAAGAACAACAATTTAGAAAATAAAGATATATTGTATCAATACTCAACAATCGAAGCTCTTTTAGAAGGGATTTATGACGGCGACATGACTTTTGGTGAGCTTAAAAATCATGGAAATTATGGCCTTGGAACAATAAATTCTTTAGATGGGGAAATGATACAAGTTAATGGAAAATTCTATCAAGTTAAGGTAGATGGGATAGCATATCAAATTGAAGATAATGAGAAAACTCCTTTCGCAATAGTTACATTTTTTGACGTAGATAAATCGATTAAAATAAATGAGACCTTAGATTACAATCAATTCACAAAATACATTGACAATAACATTCCTACACATAATGTATTTTATCTAATATTAGTGGAAGGTAATTTTGATTATATAAAGACTAGAAGTGTACCCAAACAAGAAAAACCCTACCCGCCATTGGTCAATGCCATAGAAGATCAAAGGTTTTTTGAATTTAATAATGTGAAGGGAACCTTAGTGGGTTTTAGGATACCCCAATATGTAGGGGATATGAATGTACCCGAGTATCATTTTCATTTTTTAACTGAAGATAAAAAGGCCGGGGGACATGTTCTTGAATTAAAGATCAACAACCAAGAGGTACATATTGATTATACACATGATTTTTTTATGACTGCCCCAGATAATGAAGATTTTTACAATTTAGACTCTGATAACAACATAGATGAAGATATCAAGATTGTAGAGAAAGGTAAATAATGACTATAATATTTTTTCACTATTTTTTAGACTATCCTTGCCTTATACGCTATACAACATATCTTAAAAAGGAACATGGATATTAAAGAGATATTATGGATGTCAACAAAGCTATATTTGAAAGAAGAGCCTATAGATCCTTAGAACCAGTAGAAATAACTCCAGAGATTATTAAATCTCTAGCAGAAAGTGCAAGATTTTCCCCTTCGTGTTTTAATAATCAGCCATGGAGATACGTATTTGTTACAGATCCTACAGTTCTAAAAAACATGCACTCCGCCCTTTCAATGGATAACGACTGGGCAAGAGCTGCCTCAATGATAATAGTTGTATTTTCTAAAAAAGAAAATGATTGTTTAATAAAAGATAGAGAGTATTATTTATTCGACACTGGAATGGCAACTGCTTTCATTATTTTAAGAGCAACTGAACTTGGATTAGTTGCCCATCCAATAGCTGGGTATAGCCCTAAGAAAACTAGGGAGATTCTGGGAATACCTGATGAGATGAATGTTATTACTCTTGTTATTGTAGGAAAACATTCTTCACAGATGACCCCACTGATGAATGAAAATCAGAAAGAAGTTGAAAAAGAAAGACCTGAACGATTGACAGTAGATAAATTTGTTTTTATGAATAGTTATCATGATTAAAAGTATATAGATTGAAAAATTTATTCTCTATTTTAAAATATTCTACAAACTATTAGAAATGCTGAAAAAATCTCAATAAAATTACCAAGTAAACTTATATATAAACAATAATTATAAATGTTAGAAGATAGGAAAATATCATAATACTATATCAAGACTTTTAGAGTTTTAAAAATAGGAGGATAGCAAATGGACGATATTTCTATTGTTCTTTGTGGCGAAGCAGGACAAGGTATAGAAACTACAGAAGATATATTAACAAAAATACTTAAGGATTCAGGATACGACATATTTGCCGTAAAGGAATATATGTCAAGGGTTAGGGGGGGCTCAAACTCTACGGAGATTAGAGTGTCCCAAAAACCTATTAGGGCTTATGTTGATAGAATCGATTTACTATTCGCTTTAAGTAACAAATCCATAGATCATTTGAAAGATAAGATCTCAGAGGATACACTAATATTTGGAGATAAAGAGATTATAGGAGATATCAATAAAATCATTGATATACCTCTTTCAAAAATTACAAAGAAAATAGGGAGTAGTGTTTATAGTAATACTGTTACTGCAGGTGTAATATGTGGAATGCTAAATGTTTCAGAATATGAGTTCCAAAATTTTATTACAAAATTTTTTGAAAAAAAAGGGGAGTCGATAATAAACAAAAACCTTGAAGCTGCAAGCGAAGGATTTGAGTTGGCCAAAAAGATAATGGAATCTGGGATCACTATAAAAGTGAAAACAAGTAGGGAGATATCAAGAGATGTAAGTAAAGATATACTAATTTCAGGCAAAGATGCAGTTGCACTTGGGGCTCTCGCTGGAGGATGCAACTTTATTTCTGGGTATCCAATGTCGCCTGCTACAGGAATTCTTTCTTTTATGTCTACATACTCAAAAGAATTTGAAGTAATTGCTGAACAATCAGAAGACGAGCTAAGTGCCATTAATATGGCCATTGGAGCTTGGTATGCCGGTGGAAGAGGGATGACTACAACATCCGGAGGAGGATTTGCTTTAATGGAGGAAGGAGTAAGCTTGGCAGGAATGGCTGAAACTCCAGTAGTTATCCATATAGGCCAAAGACCCGGACCGGCAACAGGCCTCCCAACTAGAACTGAACAAGGTGACCTTGACCTCGCTTTATATGCAGGCCATGGAGATTTTGCACGAATAATATTGTCACCCGGTAGTATCGAGGATTGTTTTCATTTATCAAAATATGCCTTTTCTTTCGCGGATAAATACCAGATACCTGTTTTCATACTAACAGATCAATATTTATTAGATTGCCAGTATAATATCCCTTCTTTAGATCATAAGAGATATGGAATAAAAAAATATGTAGTACAGACAAAAGAGGACTATAAAAGATATCAATTTACAAAAACAGGAGTATCCCCAAGAGGAATACCTGGATTCGGGGAAGGTCTGGTAATACAAACTGGAAATGAACATGACGAGATTGGACATACTACTGAAAATGCAATTCTAAGAAAAAAGATGGTTGAAAAAAGATTCAATGAAAAACTTAATCAAATCAAAAATGAGGTTATTTACCCAGAACTTCTTGGCGGAAAAGCTTACAAATATCTTTTAATAGGATGGGGCTCGACAAGGAACATCGTAGAAGAGTCCCTAAAACAATTGAGAGAGCCCAAGCTTGGATTTTTATATTTCAAACAGGTATATCCCCTACCAAGAGAAATTATGGGATATCTAATTAACGCAAAAAAAGTTATTGCAATAGAAAATAATGCTTCAGGACAATTTGCAAACCTTATAAAACTGGAGACAGGTTTTGAGATTAAAAATAAGATATTAAAATATGATGGTAGGCCATTTTCTGTTGAAGAAGTTACTAGAAGAATAAAAGATATTCTGGAGGAATAAAATGGAAGCTAAAGATTTTGATGTACAAAATATCGATATTTCATGGTGCCCTGGATGTGGAAACTTTACATTATTAAGAATATTAAAAGAAACATTTGCAGAACTCCAAATAAAACCCCAGGATATTGCAGTTATTTCCGGAATTGGCCAGTCATCAAAAACCCCTCACTATTTTAAGACTAATACTTTTCACACATTACATGGACGAGCCATTCCGATAGCAACTGCAGTAAAGAGCATTAATCCGAATCTCACCGTAATAGCAGAGGGTGGAGACGGCGATATGTATGGAGAAGGTGGAAATCATATACTTCATGCAATAAGAAGAAATCCAAATATCACAAATATAATACACAATAACATGGTTTATGGATTAACTAAAGGGCAAGCCTCTCCTACTACAATGCTAGGCGTTAAAACTACCTTACAAGTTGAGGGCGTTATCCTTGAACCTTTCAATCCCATTGCAGTTGCAATAGCATTAAATGCTTCTTTTGTAGCCCGTGCATTCGTTGGAGATATTGAGCAAACTAAAGAAATACTAAAAAAAGCAATTGCCCATAAAGGCTATGCTATAATAGATATTTTCCAACAATGCCCATCGTTTAACAAAATAAACACATTTGAATGGTTTAAACAAAATACATATTATCTTGACGATAAACACGACCCGAAAAACAGAATTGAAGCTTTCAAGAAATCTATTGAAACTGAAAAATTGCCACTTGGAATTTTTTATATGAATAATAGAAATTCGTTTGAAGAAAATATTGGACTATACAATGAGAATAAAGATCCACTGTGCTTTAGGGAGAGAGAATCCGATAAAATACAGAAATTTATTGACTCTAAAATGCGTTGAACATATAAATTATTGACAAAAGTCTTTTAAACTTACTTAATTTTCTCACGTTAGGGTGATAATATAGCTACAAAGAAAAAGAAGAGTGTTGCTGAGAAAAAAATAACTAAAACTACTAAGGCCACATCTAAAAAAGTCGTTTCTACTAAAACAAAAAATAAAACAAGTGCAACTAAAACAGAAAAGTCATTTTTGAACGATAAGAAAAAAATAACTATTGTTGGAGCAGTTGCACTAGTGTTAATAATTGCAACAATAGCTGGTTTTTTTTACATGCAAGAAAATGACAAAAATAAAGTTGAAGAAGCAGTCAGGTTGCACGTTGACTATTACAATACCAGAAATATTGATGCTTACTATGACCTCATATCCCAAAATTCTAAAGATAAATATAACATTAAGTTAGAAGATATATCCAATCTTTTAAATAAAGCTGCATTTGACGGAACAAATATTACAATTGTAAATATAAGCCAAATTACAATTCAAGGAGATGACGCAGAAGCTAGAGGCGTTATCATTGCAAAGAACAATCAAGGGTCAGAAACAAAGTCATTCGTTGAGCTCTATAAAAAGGAAAACGGTGTATGGAAATACGAACAGAGAATGTGGCAAGACACAGCTACTTCACAGGCTCCTCAGTAGTAATATTTTTTCCTTTTTCACAGGGAATAATTTTTAATTTTGCATTTTTAAATTCTTTTTTAATCTCTTTTCCTTCGTGAAGTCTATCTAAAAAAAGAGCAAGTGCCGATATTTCAGAATGAGGTTGATTTGTAACGGAAAGATTGTAGCTAGATAGCTCGTAAATATCTTTTGGAACTTTTTCTGCCCCAACTACGACCATAAGATTATTATTTTCATTAAAAACAAGATTTTTAATCTCTTCAATCTTTTCTTCAAAGGGGGTTCCATACATCGTCAAGTGCACGGATATCCCATCAAATTTTTTGAAAGCTTGCTTATATGTTTCAAAATAAACAGAAAACTCGCCGCCCCACCTCTTAGAAACGCTGTCTAAACTTCGTTTTATTTTTTCATCCTTTTCCCAGATTGAGATAGAATCTGCTCCAAAGGTTCTTGAAACTAATGCAACGTGAGTTGTAATACGGTGATCCCTTTCGGGCCTGTGACCAATCCTAAGAACTGTGATGCTCATTTTTTGATCATTGTAGAAGACATTTGGACACCGGGAACTCTTCTAATTGAGCTGGTGAGAATATCAAGTTCGCCTAATTCTTTTACGTTGACCTTAACGATCATATCATATTCACCATATAGTTCATGCACTTCAATGACATTCTTCATATTAGAAATCTTTTCAATTACATCCTCTTCAGATCCAGGTTGTACAACACAGAGTATAAATGCTATCATCTTATCCCTTCTTTGTTAAAGTTAACATATTTTTAAACTTTTTGTATGAGCCTTAATATTAGCCTAAA
>DAOSDU010000012.1 GCA_035362715.1 Methanofastidiosum sp. | reverse complement strand
CCCTCTGCAAGCCCCCTATTAAGAACGGCACCAACTCCGCCACCACCAAGACCGGCATAAGTAATTAGGATTTTATTTTGAGTGATTTTAATTTCTTCAATGCCTGCTGCAGAAATCCCTGCTTTCAAATCCAAATCACACTTTCCCTCTTTAGCCCTAAAAAAACTTTGACTTCCTTCACCTATGGCTTGTGTAATCAAAGACGAAGCCTTAGGATAATGATATGTAACCCATGATGCTGTTGCCATCCCTCTTGGATGCTTTTCGAAAATCTCAATTATTTTTTTTTCTTTATCTGCAAGAACAACAATCTTTTCAAAAGGTGATATCCATGCTTTGTTACCAAACGAATTAAGAAATTCATCTTTTGTGTACTTCAATTATTCACCTTCACTCAATAATAAACCTTATTTGTTAGATATGGGCCCACTGGGATTCGAACCCAGGACCTCCACCGTGTGAGGGTGACGTCATGACCAACTAGACCATGGGCCCAGTTTGAAATAATATTAAAAGTTTAAAAAAGTTATCTATTTATGGACTCGGCGGGATTTGAACCCGCGGCCTCGGCATTGCGAATGCCGCGCTCATACCAGCTGAGCTACGAGCCCTAATAAATATACAAAAGATAGTTTTTAAATTTAATTACGCCCGGAAATTTGAAAATACAAAAATATTGATGTGAAGAATTCGTATATAGAAATAGAATATATTACAAAGTTACATTTCACAAAATAATAAGAAAAGTTAGAGAAAGTTTCTTTTCTATGCCATAGTAAATCTTATCATATTAGAGAATATACACTACATGACAATAAATCTTTTAAATGGCCCATCATTTTAAGACGCATGGGACAAAAAATAAATAGAATTATTGGAGCAACATTAGCTGTAATAGGGTTTATATTGTTACTTTCTGAGATAGTTGGCTACAAATTAGAGTTGTTTTTATTGAAGAGTGAGGGAACTTTTGCCGCAGGATTTGTTTTAATCACTATAGGAATAATGATTGCGACCATGTTTTCTAAAGAAGACGATATAAATTTTTAAGATATAATATTTCTTTTAATTTTCTACGTATTAATTTTTATAAAATATAAAAATAAAATAAAAATTAAATTTATTTTTTCTTTACTTTGTTCTTTCCCTTACCTTCGTATTCAAGAGAGAGGTAGAGAAGAACTCCAACTACTAAGCCGATTGCTGGTGCAGAGAAGAATGGACTTCCCCAGAGTTTGATATAGTTTGCCATGATCAAAGATCCCGCCATTATACCTGCAATAGCTCTCTGAACATTAGTCTCACACATCTCCATAGCAAGGTATGAACAAAGATATCCCTGAATTAACAAAGTTAGACCGAATCCTATGTTTTTGGCAGGTAGCATTATCTGAACTATAGGGTGAAGTAATAGTGCAAGAGTCATACCCCAGAACATACTTGTTGCTCCTCCCCAGTAGGTGTATTCCTGATCGGGTGTTGCGTGCATATATCTCTGAACTACTAGCGCTTGACCACCAGTCCACTGTGGACCTAATAATGGTACGTAAGGTAAGAATAAACCTTCAAGGATATTTCTCCATCCTGATATGATATGTGTTCTGCCTATGTGAATAACTACTTTTTCGTCTGGTCTAGCTTCATCGGCCTGTTTAATCAAAGCTTTGAGAACGATAATATCCCCAAAACATATGATGTAGGCTACCAAAGCAACGGCAATTCCTGCACCGAACATTGTAGCAGATGGCCATCCAACTCCAAAGACTGATACTTCATTTAACATTCTTTGGAATGGCATATCTATAACAAGTCTTGACGTAATTACTGCCATATCGACTTTGATTTCTCCAGTTATAACTCCCAAGATGTATCCTATAACGAATCCTGGAACTATTCCAAACCCGGCAATCCATGCAAATATCTTATTATTCTTTCTCCATGAAACTGCCCTCTTAGAGAACAAGAGAAATAGAGACAAGAATGAGGATACTAGGAAAGATACTGGTAAGTCTTTTACGAATGGTTGTGCTGGATTGAAGATTCTCTCTATGGATGCTAATCCTGATCCTAGAAGAATACCTGCTGTTAGTGATTTTGGAATATGTTCTACCAAGTGTCTACCTGCTCCAGATACACCAAGAATTATGAAAACAGCAGCCAATATTAGCTGAACTGCTATTAACGCTTGCATTCTTTCAATATATACTCCAGATGGACCAACGATTTCCGTTGAGAACGATTCAAAGTATGCTACGTAAATTGGTATACCGGGAGTAATCCAACCGGCTATTGATGGGTCACCGAAAGAAGTGTGCCATAGATAGAAAAGGTTGTTTATCATTACCATTAAAACTGCTACTTCAATTGGTATTCCCATTGTAGGCACCATAGTTGCCGTGATACCTAAAGGTACACACGCCAAAATCATCCCTTGGATAAAATCCTGGTACTCGATTGGGTAGTGGTAGAATGGTAGTCTAAGCTTCAAAAAGCTGGGGTTTATGGAAGGCTGCTCTTCGTATCCAGGTTTTCTCCTTGGACCAAAATATCCAATTCCTGACATTGTTTTTTTCCTCCATTTATATTTTGATTTAGGCATACCTATATAATTTAGTAAGCCCAATCAATTGAGGCTAATCGAAATTATATATAAGGTTTTCTATTAATAGTTATTTTATTATCGGCAAATAAAGAAAAGATTAAATTAATACAAAAAAAATAAAATAAAACATAATTAATATATTAATCAAAAAAATTACATATAATAATAATTAGATATTAACTAATCCTATTATATTTAGATATACCTAAAATATTGATAGCTAAAAATCTTTCAAAGATTATTAATATAATGACGAAAAGAAAAGAATTAAATATTTTTATTAAAAAAATCCAATAATGCTTTAGCTTCATCTTCTGCTACATTTTTTGAATAATACTGACGAATACCCTCATACCTAATTTCCAATAGTTTAATATCTCTAACTACATACGCTTCAAGTCTATCAATCATGTAGTAAGCGCCAGCTTCAGTATCTAAATAGTTATCTTCTTGGTGAGGCAAAGCTTTCTTAGAATCTCTGATAAGTTCAATGAATTTCTTTATATTTTCTTTTGCTCTTACTCTTTCAAATCCTGCTTTCGTATAAGAGTCAACCAAATCTGTGATCTCTGTATAATCAATAGATTTTAAAGATTTAATCTTTTCAACTCCCTGCACATAATGAGCAAGTAATTGTTTTGCGGTATTTTCATGTTGATAGAAGCTCTCTAAAGATTTTTCTAAAGTTTCCGCATCTTTTTTTGATAAAAACAATTTTGCAGTAGGCACGAAATAATCTGCCTTTGATTTATATTCCTTGACTTTTTCGATATCTTCCAGATTTCTCACTATATACTTAAGATTTTCTGAAGGAGTTATTCTAACAAAAAGATTTACGGCAAGACAAATTTTATAAGCTTTTTCTTTATCTTTTAGAATCTTACCATTTTCATCAACAATGACTAACTTGGAAAGCTCTTCTTTTCTCAAAGTCTTTTTATAGTATAGGCTACTATAATATAGATGATTGCCCAACTTAACAGGGATATACGTTTCAAATATCTCTTTCTCACCTTTCAATGAATTAAAGGCTTCGAGTACAGGACCGTCTTCTAAGTAGATTAACCAAGGAAGCAAAGATAACTTTTTATTGATTATTTTATCAAACATATGAACGCCTATCTCAATATTTATCCGGTCTTGCTATTATGAAATATGTTACTGCACAAAGAACAACAGCTATTAACAGATACCTAAGTGTCAATTGACCAGTCATATACGCCCTAATACCATAAACTACACATACCAACAAAAGTACATATCTAAAAATATCTCTGAATTCCATAAAATCACTTCTTCACTATATATTTTACATTGATATACTGGACTATTAAGAAAGTTACGATAAACCATCCCCATTGTGCTGTGTTGCGGAGAGGATCATCTTCTAATAATCTACCTATTAGAAAAAGCCCACCAATAACTACAATTATACTTAATACAAAGAAAGGTAAGCTCTTTTTTAAGAATGCCTTTGATCCCATTTTTTTTCTTTTCGAAATCTTTACTGTTACCATTATATCTCCTACGTTAAGAATTTAAAAAGTTTATAAAAGTTTCCCTCTAAAACAAAGTATCAAAAAAATACGTATACATAAAAAAAACATGTTGATTTAAAAAAATAAAAAAGAAAATTAAATTAATTTTATTTCTTCTTTTCCTTTCCCTTACCTTGGTATTCAAGTACTAGCCAGAGGATAACTCCTGTTGCTAGACCCATTGCTGGTGCAGAGAAGAATGGACTTCCCCAGAGTTTGATATAGTTTGCCATGATCAAAGATCCCGCCATTATACCTGCAATAGCTCTCTGAACATTAGTCTCACACATCTCCATAGCAAGGTATGAACAAAGATATCCCTGAATTAACAAAGTTAGACCGAATCCTATGTTTTTGGCAGGTAGCATTATCTGAACTATAGGGTGAAGTAATAGTGCAAGAGTCATACCCCAGAACATACTTGTTGCTCCTCCCCAGTAGGTGTATTCCTGATCGGGTGTTGCGTGCATATATCTCTGAACTACTAGCGCTTGACCACCAGTCCACTGTGGACCTAATAATGGTACGTAAGGTAAGAATAAACCTTCAAGGATATTTCTCCATCCTGATATGATATGTGTTCTGCCTATGTGAATAACTACTTTTTCGTCTGGTCTAGCTTCATCGGCCTGTTTAATCAAAGCTTTGAGAACGATAATATCCCCAAAACATATGATGTAGGCTACCAAAGCAACGGCAATTCCTGCACCGAACATTGTAGCAGATGGCCATCCAACTCCAAAGACTGATACTTCATTTAACATTCTTTGGAATGGCATATCTATAACAAGTCTTGACGTAATTACTGCCATATCGACTTTGATTTCTCCAGTTATAACTCCCAAGATGTATCCTATAACGAATCCTGGAACTATTCCAAACCCGGCAATCCATGCAAATATCTTATTATTCTTTCTCCATGAAACTGCCCTCTTAGAGAACAAGAGAAATAGAGACAAGAATGAGGATACTAGGAAAGATACTGGTAAGTCTTTTACGAATGGTTGTGCTGGATTGAAGATTCTCTCTATGGATGCTAATCCTGATCCTAGAAGAATACCTGCTGTTAGTGATTTTGGAATATGTTCTACCAAGTGTCTACCTGCTCCAGATACACCAAGAATTATGAAAACAGCAGCCAATATTAGCTGAACTGCTATTAACGCTTGCATTCTTTCAATATATACTCCAGATGGACCAACGATTTCCGTTGAGAACGATTCAAAGTATGCTACGTAAATTGGTATACCGGGAGTAATCCAACCGGCTATTGATGGGTCACCGAAAGAAGTGTGCCATAGATAGAAAAGGTTGTTTATCATTACCATTAAAACTGCTACTTCAATTGGTATTCCCATTGTAGGCACCATAGTTGCCGTGATACCTAAAGGTACACACGCCAAAATCATCCCTTGGATAAAATCCTGGTACTCGATTGGGTAGTGGTAGAATGGTAGTCTAAGCTTCAAAAAGCTGGGGTTTATGGAAGGCTGCTCTTCGTATCCAGGTTTTCTCCTTGGACCAAAATATCCAATTCCTGACATTGTTTTTTTCCTCCATTTTTTTTTTTGTTTGAAAAAGTCAATTGACTTAATCAACATGCTTGAATATATACTTTTTAGCAGATATTAGCTAAGAATAATATACTCAAACAAACATATTTTAAGGCAATTATATATAAACTTTTCGGTTTTTACAGATAATATTGCCGTGTAGGTATCCCTAATTTATAGTCATTTGACGTATCATTAATCGAAAAATAGCTAAATACTCAGGGGGATTTCTCCCCCATCATCGTAATTGGAGTTTTATATGCAGGAATCTGCTCCAAGATTCCTACTAACGGATAGGTTTTGTCAATGTTGATTGACAATAATAACTATATTGATACTAATATATAAAGTTATTGGTTAGCAATAAATAATACAATATTGATAATCAATAGTAATAGTTCTCCAAGAATTATGTGCTGCTAGAAAACCACGATTTATATACAAAAAATGACATAATTAAAAAATATTAAATCAATTAAGAAAATAATACTCTAAATCGATATTAATCTGAGAACATTTTAAGAATAATAATAATTTATTTTCTATTTAGAATTAAGAAATACTATTTTTCACTTTATTAAGGGATATATGCCCTCCGCTAGATTAAATTCTGTTAAGGTGAATCTTATGGATACTAAAGTTATTGAAGTAATAAACAGGCACGATGGATTTCTAGATGCAAATGAAATATCTGTATTAACAAAAATAAATTATAGAAGAGTAAAAAAAGATATTCAGATGCTAAACAAATATACTAAAACAAAAGATAGTAATATCAAATAATTATTTTTAATAATTCCCATAAATAAAAATATAAACGCGTGAAATAATCTTCTTGATGAAAAATAGCGATTATTAAAATAAATTAAAAAATATATTACATGACTGCAGAGCGTCTCTCTCCTTCTGCCCCCCATACGTTAAAGGCAGCATCCCATTCAGCGATCATTCCGTCACGCATCACCCATACTTCAACTCCGTGACCTTCCATTTTCTTTCCAGTAACCCTATCTTGCCATGTTCCTATCCACATATTAGCAAGGCGATTTCCTTGAAGCGCAAGATTTGTTTTCTTTAGCCTATAATTCTTTTGTCTTGACATACGTGCTTCAAATAATCTACGTAGCGCTTCTCTGCCATGTTGCTCAGGCTGTTCTGCAAATCTAAATACACAGTTTTCAGTGAAGCCGTTGATTAAGGCATCTATGTCCGTTCTATGAAAAATATCTTCAACTATTCTAAGCAAGGCGTCAACTTGCTCTTCATTCCATGGTTCCTCTCCTTTTGGAAATTTAATTTCTTTCATAGCTATCCTTATAATTTTAAATTAGTAAATATATAAAGTTTTTCAACTTGAAATCAAAACTCGGAGCACACCTTGTCATAGCCACAACTAGAATCAATAGCCGCCAGAAAAGTTATTGGCGGGCAGTAAGGGATTCGAACCCCTGGCCCGTAGATTAAGAGTCTACTGCTCTACCAGACTGAGCTAACTGCCCTTAACGCACAAAAACAAACTCGATATTTAAGTTTTTTGGGTTAATTTGACTTCAAAATAGATTGAACTATATCACAATAAATTATATGTAATTAATGTATAATTATCGATGAGAAATGGAGAGAACTACTAGATTCAAATCCACAAACTTAGAATGGGTTTTTTATAATGAGAAATACCATTTTTTGGAGTCAAGGAATATTCCAATCCAACTTAGAATTCCGATCAATCCTATAATTTCAACAAATAGTAACAAAATGGACGCTTCGGTATGCCACCACCTGTACGGAGGTATAACGAATATTCCAAGAAGAAATATGTGCAGGATATAAAGCAACAATGGATTCTTTCCCCAGCTTGATAACAATCTAATATTGATTCTGAATTTTTTAATTGAGTAATCGAAAATCTCAAAAATTAACGCACTTAAGCTTAAGGCCACTAAAACATAGCTAAATGAAACCCTATTCTTACTGATAGGAATAAAAAATAACAAGAATAAACCAATTACTAAAACTATTATTGCCACGAATAAAAATCTTTTATTATTGTTTTGAGAATGATATAAATCTGCAAATACTGTTCCCAATAATAACATAGCCCCCCACGATAAAGATCCATAAATTCCTCCATGGGAGGAACTAAGTATAGTTTGAAGCCAGAACCGTTCAAGCATGAACTGATAAAAGATTAAGAATAAAACTCCTACTATGGCCCTTATTTTAGTTGAAAACTTAATGAATATTAAGGTAAACAAACCAGCCGCCCCTATTGCTTGTAAAAGTCCCCAGTTTGAGCTATTCTCATATGTACCAGTTAGATTTCCAAAAGCCGTCAAGAAGAATCCTATTCCTGCAATGGCCATATACCTAGTAAAGAAATGACTATATGTTTTCCCTTTGCCAGCTCTTTCAACACGCTTTCTAAATGACAAACCATAGGTAAGTCCAATTGCAAAGATAAACATTGGGGCAACTATGTCTGCAACTGTAAATCCAATATCGGGTGCATGTTTTAGAAATAGAGGCACGTTGTTTGCTCTAGCAAGGAAGTTGATGATTACCATCATAAATATGGCAAATCCTCTGAACTCATCGATTGATTCAAGTCTATTGTCATCGGCCATTTTTTCATTCCTTAATTTAGGATTGCAATTCTCCATGGCATCGAATCGAGTGAAAGAAGACCTGTTGAAGTTGTTGCACTAAATAATATCTTTTCTGGGTCCCCTATTACGCTAAGCGGGACTTTGACTGTTATCTCAGTTGGTGCTTTCACGACCTCAATACCATCTCTAGAGATGGGCTTTTTTTGGTCATAAACTGAATATCCCTTTAGATTGACTTCAACATTTATCTTTGGCATCTCTGAAAATTCCTTATCGCCCCTATAGCCAAACACATACAGGTCAAAATCTATTCTTTCACCAAAAGGCTCTGACAGGATATAATGGAATACAAGTTTGTCATTTTCAATGTGGGCTGATTGAGCTTCGATTCTCACAAATGCATCTTTCTGGCTTTCATTAAACTCTGAAGGCGCAGATTCCTCTAAGTCACTCTTATCCAAGGACATATCAATCGGATTAGTGCTTAGATAGATATCTTCAAAGTTCCCATATATTTCGTTTGTCCTGATAAAAGAGTTAAGGTATTTCTTATTTGATTCATATTGGGTTACATGATTTTTTAATGCAGAATATTTTGTCATTGTATCTCTATATGGCATTGGGAGTTCCTTCCATATAATCCCGTCATCATATGAAGGCGGATCTAAAAAATATCCCGGATAGTAACCCAACGGAGATGGCCATTGACGGTAATGGACAAGATAGGGGTGAACTTCGACATCATTTTTCATATCCCAAAGGGAAACCGTAGTGAATACAAATAACGCCCTATGGTCTGGATGGTGATCATCCGGATGAGAAACAAATATTTTTGTGGGATTGAAATCATTTATGACTGATTCAATGTCACTCGTTATAGATTCACCTTTATATGGAGAGTCTGGACTAAGTGCTGTTGAATATGGCACTGAAGTCTTTCTTGTAAGAATACCTGCATATGGAGGGCTAGAACCCCAATGATGGTAAAGTATCTCAGAAGTTCCATAATCGGGGTATCCTAAAAAAGTAACATTTGCTTCAGAAAGTCCTAGATTTTTAATTGCGCTCAAAGCTTCACCATGTCTTATTTCTCCAAGATTTAATGCCTGGCCCGGAGTAAGCATGGGCATCTTTTGAAATACTGTATAGGACCATACGTTGAAATCCCCATATGTAAAAAAGACTATATGTACAGGGATTTTTTTATCAAGAGCATCCTGTATTAGGCCACCTGTCGCAACAGATTCGTCATCTGGGTGCGGCGCCATGATTAGTATGCGATCATCTTTAGATAAAATAACATTTGGAATATTGGGATTGTCGGGCTCAATAGGATTTATTGTTGGCCAGAAAAAGTATAGAGCAAATAATGCTATAACTATTAAAATAATTCCAAGTTTTTTATTTCTTTTCATAATAATCTTCCTTTGCTGTATTTGTAATTAGGCAAAAAATTATGCTTAAAAATTTTCAGGTTGAAGTTGCGGATTTCTTAATTAATATAAAAAATAATAAACTAATATGCCCTTGGATAAGACCCCAAAACTTTTACAGAGAATATCGAGGATAGTTCCTTTAATGTCAGATTTATCTTCTTATCTTTTGTATGGCCTTTGAAATCAATAAAAAATATATATTCGCCCATTCTCTTCTTAGAAGGTCTTGATTCGATTTTAGTGAGATCTATTCCTGCATCGTAAAAAGGTTTTATAACAGAATACAAAACTCCAGGCCTATTAACACTTGGAGACACTACTATGCTCGTTCTGTCCTTGCCAGTTGGCAAAGCACTTTGATTTCCAACAACAAAGAACCTTGTGAAGTTGAGTTTTTCATCCTGAACATCTTTTTTTAATAATTTTAGCTTGTATAAATCAGCGGCAAATTCAGACACGAGCGCTGCATACCTCTTATCTTTTCTATTTGAAAGTTCAACTGCTGAGATTGCATTTGAAGATGTTTCATGGACTTCAACTTTTGGCAGATAGTTTCTGACAAACTTTTCACACTGAGATAGGGTAAGATTATGGGAATACAATACCTCTATATCTTCTAGTTCTCCCCAGCAGGCAAGATTATGGTGGATAGGTAGAAGGTATTCTTTATTGATCTTTAGATTGAATTCAATGAGGCTGTCAAGAGTTTGTGATACGCCACCTACAAGAGAATTTTCTACTGGAACAACGCCACCTTCACATTCACTTTTCTCAACTGCGTTGAATACTTCCCATATACTTCGTTTGAATAATATGTCATCTGCACCAAGTAACAAAGACGTTTCATGGCTAAAAGTGCCCTTTGGCCCTAATGTAGATACCTTCATTCTCTCGCCATCCTTTTGATTAATATATTGCTCTCCTTTTCAGCCTTTTCCGTGAAATCTCCTAGGTATTCTGAAGCTTCTTCGAAGAATTTTATAAATCCATCTCGGTCTTTTGTTTCAATTTTCTTAAATAACGTCTCAGCTGACTGGATGTACTGTGACAGTATTTCAGGTGTTTTTGGATTTAAAAGAGATATGTCTGCATACAACTCAGGCTCTTGATTTAAGATTCTACCTGCCATATCTAGAGTCAATCTATACACAGGGCTTGTACATTCAAGGCTTTTTTTTATGTCAAAATTTAAATCTTTTAGAGAATGGCAAAGAACTATTGCAGAAAAGTGGGTTAATCCCTGGATCACGGCCATCATCCTGTCATGTGTTTCTGGAGGCATCTCAACAATGTTTGCCCCTCTTTTAGAAAGTGTGGAATTAATCTTTTGGTAGAGATCTTTATTGGATATTCTTTGAGGGCACAATATAATAGTCTGACCAGATATATCACCTATAGATGGTGCAAACAGGGGGTGAGTTCCTAAAACATCTGCCTTAGATTTTAACATTTCATCTATTGGCCCTACCTTAAGCGATGTTAGGTCCATCAGGAGTTTTCCTTCTCCCATGAAAGGAACTATTTCTCTTATTACTGCTATGGTGGATTCAATAGGAACTGATACGATTACGATATCGCTTTTTCGGATAAGCTCTTCTTTGGAAAGTGATGTGGATCTAGATGAAACAAGTACTTCAAATCCTTCCTCTTCAAAGAATTTTTTGAATAGACTCCCGAGTTTTCCCGTGCCACCAATTATTCCAACTACTGTCACTTTATTCCCCCTATAGACTTCTGCATAAGTAGATGGTCTAAAATTGTAATGGCGACCATTGATTCACATACCGGATTTATTCTTGGAATGGCGCAGGGGTCATGCCTCCCCTCAATTTTGATTATCTTTTCATTTCCTTTTGTATCAATTGTTTTTTGTTCTTTAGAAATTGAAGGTATCGGTTTTACTGCAATCCGAATAATAACATTTTCTCCATTGGATATACCCCCTACAATACCTCCGGCCCTATTTGTCACAAAACCACTTTTATTCATTTGGTCATTACTTTCAGAACCGAATAAATTGGAAAGATTAAATCCTCCGCCAAATTCTACTCCTTTGACTGCACCAATGGATAAGAGCCCTTTTCCTAAATCAGCTTCAAGTTTATCAAATACTGGCTCTCCCAATCCCATAGGAATATTTTTAACAACTATCTCGACAATCCCACCAACAGACTCACCTTGAGATTTTGCATTGACAATTTGTTGGGCCATTTGTTCAGAGATTCTTTTATCAGGACACCATAATCTATCTTTTACTATCTCCTCTCTTTTTAGAGAGTTGTGATCAATGCCAGATATTCCCTTACCGCCGATATCCTTCGTAAATGAAAATAACTCAAATCCTTTGATCTCTTTTTCCAAAACTTTTCTTGCAACTGCCCCTGCTGCAACTCTAGCAACGGTCTCCCTGCCAGAGGCTCTTCCACCGCCTCTGTGGTCATACAATCCGTATTTCTTGAAGTAGGTATAATCGGCATGCCCTGGCCGGAATACACCTTTTATTTTTTCATATGAAGAAGAGTCAACATCTTTATTGGTAATAATAATCGAAATAGGGGTCCCAAGTGTCTTTCCCTCGAACACTCCAGATAAAATCTCACACCTGTCATCTTCCTTTCTTGATGTAGAAAGGTCATCGCTTTTCGGCTTTCTTAAATTCAGCTCTTTATTAATTTCCTCTTCACTAAGAACAATTCCTGGTGGACACCCATCTATAACGACACCCAATGCTCTGCCATGCGACTCGCCCCAGGTTGTAATTCTAAAAAATCTCCCGTAAGTATTTCCTCCCATTACATCAATCTCCTTTTCTCAAGCTCTAATAAGATTTTATCGCAGACCTCGTATGTACTTAATCCATCTGTATCTATAATTATATCTGCTATTTCTTCATATACTGGCATCCTTTCCGCCATTATTACCTCTATTTCATTCTGTGAATCCTGATTTGTAAGGGAAGGTCTTGGAGAATCTCTTTCCATCCTGCTCCTCATTGTTTGAATATCTGCCTTTAGTAAAATAAAGAGTGAGTCCTTAAGTGATTCGACATTCTCTTTGTCCATAAGCGCTCCACCCCCTAAGGAGATAACAGCATTATTCTCTTTTGATACATCTTTAATGACTTCTTTCTCTTTTGTTCTGAAATAATCCCAGTCCTTTTCATGGATAATCTCCGGGATTCTTCTTGACTCTCTTTTTTCTATTATAGAGTCTGTATCAAAAAATATCCGATCTGTGATGTCTGATAATCTAAGGCCAACTGTAGTCTTACCGACACACCTTAGTCCGAAGAGGGTTATGTTCAATTAAGGCCCCCATATAATTTTGAAAAATCCTCCCAGAAGCGTGGATATGATTTTGAGACGCAATCTGGATCGAGGATTTTTATTCCTTCGATAAAAAGACCAGCGACTGCAAATGACATTGCCATACGATGATCTTTATAGGTTTCAATTTCAGCCCCATTTAACTTATCTGGGATTATTATCATATAGTCCCTCCCTTCTTCAATTTTGCATCCAATCTTTGAAAGCTCGTTAGCAACTGCACTCAATCGATCTGTTTCTTTAAATCTCAATGTTTCAATATTATATATTTTTGTTGGTTCTTTTGCAAAAGCAGAAACAACGGCTAGTGTTGGGACAATATCAGGAGATTTTTTCATATCAATATCTATCCCCTTGAGGTCTCCACCATTTAATACCAATGAATTATCGGACCAAGAAACTTCACAACCCATCTTTTCAAGTATATCAACAAATACCTTATCGGCCTGTTTGGAGTTCTTATTTAGATTCTCAATTTTTACCTTACCGCCGCTGATAGCTGCAACAGCCATAAAGTAAGAACTATTTGAAAAATCTCCTTCAACTATATACTCCTGACCTGTGTATTTCGAGGGAGAAATAAAAAATTCTGAAAATTCTTTTCTTTGAACTCGAACTCCAAATTTCTCCATTACGTCTAGGGTCATCTCAACATAAGGGCTCGATGGAACTTGACCATTTACCTTGATCTTCATAGAAGGACGTGCGTATGGTGATGCCATGAGTAAAGCGCTTAGGTACTGACTGCTCTCTCTTGATTCAAGTACTGTTTCCCCCCCAATATTTCCATTTGAAGTGATTCTAACAGGCGGACATCCACTGTTTGAATCAATAACAATGCCAAGTTTCATGAGAGAATCTTCAAGTCCTTTCACAGGTCTCTTTTTTACTTCCTCATCGCCATCAATGGTAACAACCCCATTTACAAGTGAAGATATTGCCATAAGAAATCTAAGGGTCGTCCCAGAATTTCCAATATAAAGCGGGTTAGTAGGTTCTTTTAGATTGCCCCCGCTTCCTTCTATAACAAAAATAAGCCCCTCGTTATTTGGCTTCTCTTTTATTTTTATTCCAAGTTGCATTAAGCATGTAATAGTATAGTTAGTATCATCTGAGATAAGTGGATCGATAATCTTTGATCTTCCCTCTGCTAGTGCAGATGCAAAGAGAGCCCTGTGTGTGTAACTTTTTGAAGGCGGGGCTTTTATTTTAACATCAATATTGGAATGGATGGATTTAATTTCTTTAATTTTCATTGTGTCCACTCCTAATCTCTAAAGCTTCTCTAGAAAATTTCTCCATCTTCTCATAAGATGGCTTTATCCCAGTCCAGAGTTCAAATTGGGCCATGGCCTGACCCATATACATATCCAATCCATTTGCAATCTTTGCCCCTTGCTCCCTTGACCTCATCAATAACCTAGTCTCAATTGGGCTGTAAACAGCATCAAAAACTGTAATGCCCGATAAGTCTTTAGTAAAAAATGAATCTTCCATTGGACAATTATTTTCTTCCGGCTTCATCCCAATTTTTGTGGCGTTGACTAAAATATCAAATTCAGCGTCATTTCTATCTTCCCACAATACTGTTTCAACTCCTATATTCCTTGAAAGTTCTATGGCCTTCTTTTTATTTCTGTTTGATATTATTACTTCGCCCTGCCTATTTTTTATACCAAATGCAATTGCTTTACCAGCCCCCCCTGCACCAAGGATTAATACTTTTTTATTATTTATTGAAGTCAATTTTTCAATTGAGTAAACAGCCCCTATCCAATCTGTATTTGTTCCAAATAGCCCTTCATTGTTTTTCTTTATTGTGTTAATCGCACCTATTTTTTGTGCCATAGGGTCTATTCTATTTAGGTAGGGAATAATTTTTTCCTTGAAAGGCATTGTGACACAAAGTCCTTTGAATTGGCCCTTAAATGAACCCATGAACCTATCTAAGTCATCTACCAAAAAGTTCAGATAAACTGCATCCATATTATAGTAAGAAAATAATTTGTTATGAACGTAATACCCTATACTTTCCTTAACAGGATTTCCAATAAGGCCATAAATATCAAAATTACCATTAATAGAGTTAACTCTGTATACATCATTTAGAACCTCTATCGGTATCTGTCCCGGGGCTGTTTTTCCCACTCCCTTTAATGGTGCATAAGAAGTGTAACTTCCCCAAGAGTTACATAGTATTCTGCTTATCTCGCCTTTCTCGCCCATGAGAAAAGAAATAACTTTTTTGCTTTGACTGGATCTGGAAGATAAAAGATCTTTTATTGTTAGATTGTCAGAAATATCTTTAGCATATGCAGCTATCTTAATTATATCATGTCCTTGATTTTCCATATGCCACAATATTTCTTTCAAGTTTTGTGGTGTTTCTTCAAAGTTGTGGTAAGAAATAATTATATTTGTCTTTGAGTTATATTCTCTTTTTTTTAAGATTAGATTGTGCAATGAATCAATTGAAGATGACTCTATATCGATAAATCCAAATCCAATCTTTAATGCTTCTATTAGGGAAGAAATTCTCTCAGATTCGCTTCCTTCAAATGAGCCGCCTTCGTCTTTTTTTCTGTTGGTGACTATAATTCTTTTTTTGTCGAATTTATTGCTGATTTCTAAAAGATTTAAATCGGTAATTAAATCTATTCTTATCTCGGCTAGCTCACCTTTATCCAATGCCTTTTCTAAAAGAGTAATTGATTCTTTTTGCGATGACGGCATAATAGAAGCAGTGATCAAGAAAATCCTACCTCCGCTAAAGATTCCCTAATAATCCCATCGTCTACTTTGATCCCATAAACAGCTTTGCCTATCCCTTTTATCAAAGAATATTCAACTATCCCTTCTCTAGTTTTTTTGTCCAAAATAGTTTTCTTTATTATTTCATCAGGATGTGCTTTGAAAGATATGTCAAGAAGTCTTGATTTTTTGAGAAGTTGGAATATCTTCTCCTTATCTTCTGATTTCAGGATTCCAATTTTTTCAGAAATCAATGTTTCAATTGCCATCCCGATGCCAACTGCCCTCCCATGAGGTATTTCAAAATCTGAAAGGATTTCGATAGAGTGACCAATTGTGTGCCCAAAATTTAAAATCTTTCTAAGGCCGGATTCTTTCTCATCTTTTTGCACTATACTAGCCTTAATTTTCAGGGATGAGATAATCGCATTATCAATAAATTCTTTTTCAAGTTTAACTACCATATCAATATTTGATTCTAGGTATGTGAAAAATTTTCCATCTTTGATAATTGCAGCTTTGACTATTTCAGCAATACCATTTACTATTTCTTCATTTGGAAGAGTATTAAGAAGATCTAAATCAATATAAACCTTCTTCGGGGGATAAAAGGATCCAATAAGATTTTTTCCTGAGGGGTGGTCTATCCCCACTTTACCACCTATGCTACTATCAACTTGAGATAGAAGCGTTGTTGGTATCTGTATGAAAGGAACTCCCCTCATGTACGTGGCAGCTATAAAACCTACAAGGTCTCCAGTGACTCCTCCCCCTAAAGCAATAATCAAAGTATCTCTACCAAATCCAAGTTCAAATAGCCTATCTTCAAGCTCCTCTTTTGTTTTCCTATTTTTTGATTCTTCACCTGCATTGAAAGATAGAATAAAAACTCGATCTTTATTACTGAGTTTTTGAAGGATTTTATTCCCATATATCCTTTCTACGTTTGAGTCAGTTATTACGACAATTTTATGGCCTTTGTATTCTTGAAATATCTCTTCAAACGCATTTTGGAGGATATTCCTGCCAACAGCTATCTCATAATGGCTTCTTCCAGCGGATACCTTGATTATTTCAGTTTCTGGGTTGTTCATTCTATATTTCCCGTCCAAACATTCTAGATATATATTTTATTTCGCCCATCAATGCATGAAGGTCAGCAGTGCTTATTGTCTGATCTGCATCACTTATAGCTTTCTCTGGATCGGTGTGTGCTTCAACGGTGACACCGTCCGCGCCGCATGCAATTGCAGCAAGTGCCATGGGTTTTACAATATCTCTTCTCCCCGTGCCGTGACTTGGGTCAACTATTACAGGCAAATGGCTTTCAGCCTTCAATACTGGAACTATGCTTAGATCCAATGTATTTCTTGTGAAATCTGAAAATGTCCTGATGCCTCTTTCGCACAACATGACCTTCTCATTTCCGCCTGCAAGAATGTATTCTGCAGCTGAAAGAAATTCTTTTAGTGTGGCCCACATTCCTCTCTTTAGAAGAACAGGCTTGTCACATTTTCCGAGCTCTTTTAATAAAGCGTAGTTCTGCATATTTCTAGTTCCAACTTGTAGTATATCTGCATATTCGGCTACAAGATTTACATCCCTTGTGTCCATTACTTCAGTACATATTGGAAGCCCAGTTTCTTCTTTTGCTTCTAATAAAAATTTCAGGCCTTTTTCTCCAAGACCTTGGAAGTCTTTAGGCGCTGTACGTGGCTTGAATGCACCACCTCTTAGGATAGTAGCCCCTGAGCTTTTTACCTCTCTTGCGATATTAATAATCTGATCCTCGCTTTCTACAGTGCATGGCCCTGCCATTACGACAATCTTTTTACCGCCTATCTCGGTGCCGTTTATCTTAATGACAGTATTCTCTTTGTTAAATGCTCTAGAGACTAATTTGTAAGGCTTTGACACCCTTACAACTTCCTCTATGTAAGGTGTCGCCCTTAATCTTTCAACATCGCTTTCATCTATCGAAGACACATCTCCGATTACACCAATTATAGTTCTATTCTCTCCCTGTGATAGGTGAGTATTGAAACCAAGATCTTTTATTTTTTTGATGGTCTCTTGAACTTGGCTTTCTTCTGCGCCCATCTTCATTACTATTATCATTTATATTTCCCTCCCAACTGCTTTTGCTATCTGTTTTAAATCCTCCATGAGTTTTGAAAAAGCACTCAAGGAAATAGTTTGATCCGCATCACTAATTGCCCTATCTGGGTCAGGATGTGTTTCTATCAATAATCCATCTGCACCACAGGCAACTGATGCTTTAGCCATGGGCAAGACTAAACTCCTCCTACCAGTACCATGACTTGGATCCGATATTATAGGTAGATGGCTCTCATCTTTTATGGCTGGAATGATACTAAGATCAAGAGTATTTCTAGAGTAATCAGAGAAAGTCCTGATACCTCGCTCACACAATATAACGTTTTCATTTCCCCCGTTCATTATGTACTCTGCGGCCCCAAGAAATTCTGCCATTGTTGCCCACATTCCCCTTTTTAGAAGAACAGGCTTGTCACATTTTCCGAGCTCTTTTAATAATGTGTAATTCTGCATGTTTCTAGTTCCTACCTGGAGAACGTCAGCATAGTCAGACAAAAGACTTACATCTCTAGCATCCATAATTTCAGTTACAATTGGAAGCCCAGTTTCTTCTTTTGCTTCGTACAATAATTTTAATCCTTCTTCTCCAAGCCCCTGGAAATCTTTGGGAGATGTACGTGGTTTGAATGCTCCGCCCCTTATCATGCTTGCACCTGCTTTCTTTATCTTCTCAGCGACTTCCATTATCTGTTCTCTGTTCTCAACTGAACATGGTCCTGCAAATACAACGATTTTCTTTCCGCCTATCTTTACTCCACCTACATCTATTATTGTCTGCTCTTTTTTGAAGTCTTTTGAAACTAATTTGTAAGGCTTTGAAACAAATACTGTGTTTTCTACACCTTTCATTGCCCTGATCCGGAAGAAGTTGTCTTCTCCAATCTTACTAATGTCGCCTATTACGGCAACTACCATTCTTTCCGCACCTAAATTCAACTGCGTTCTAAGGCCAAGCGACTGGATTGTAGCTATAACTCTATTAACATCCTCCTCCTCGGCCTTTGCTTTCATTATAACAATCATTTTTGTTCCTCCAATATCTTATTTTGGATAAGTTTTGAATGGGAAACAATTACCCCAAAGACTTCCGAAACAAACTTCTCATTAATATTATTTCGTCTAGCCTCTTTTTCAAGTTTAAGAAAAAGTGTTTTCTCTCTATCTCTATCCTCTATCGGAATGCCCTTATCCTTTTTTAGGGCAGCTATCTTCTTTGCTACTTCCATTCTTCTTGAAAGCAGACCTATAATCTCCTCATCGATCCTGTTAATTTCTTCTCTAAGAGTCTCTAAAGAACTCTCCATAAAAATAACCTCCTTAAAAGGGGATTGGAAAGAGAAACTAAGGATTCGGCCAGTGAAAGGTATCAATACCTAAAGCTAAAACAATAATATAATTTTCTTGATACCGATTCGGAAGACCTAATCTTTCCCATCATGAAAATGTAATTAAAATGAGTATTTAAAACTTTCGGGATAGTTTTATCTTGGGCATTAGATTTATAAGTGATTTTTTATCTGTTCATCTAATGGATTATTCTGATTCAAGGTCGGGTATGTGTAAAGTTGATACCCATATCCACACAAAATATTCTGGAAATTCTAAAAAAATCCCCGTTATTCCTGACTGTATTTCTAGGCCTGAAAAGATTCTAAAATATGCAGATAAAAGAGGAATAGATTTCTTAGCTATAACTGATCACGATACCATAAGGGGTGGAATTGAAACAGAAAAACTTGCACCTTCCAGAATAATAGTCGGAGAAGAAATATCAACATCAGATGGTGAGTTACTTGGACTTTTCTTGAATGAGACTATCCCTCCAAATTTAACCGCCGAAGAATCCATAGATAGTGTAAGGGATCAAGGTGGCCTTGCTATTGTACCTCACCCATATAGCGTAATATGCCCATGCTTTAAGGACCTTATACATAAATTGAATATCGACGGAATTGAGGTCTTCAATGCATTTCACAGAGATGGAATAATAAATAGAAAAGCATCAGAAGAAAACAAGAAAATAAAAAATGCCTCAATCGCTGGAAGTGACGCACACACCGAAAGAATGGTTGGAAATGCATACACGCTATTTGAAGGCAACACTATAGAAGATTTCTATAAGGCTGTAAAAAAGAAAAAGACGATCCCTCAGGGGCATGTAGCCTCAATGAAGCAAACTATGTTGTGGAGCTGGAATACTGGGTATTATATCATGAAAAGGTCAATGAGGAATATCGTGAAAGGAAATGAGGTCAAAAAGAATACGGGACTATTTATCGGTTCTGGAGTTTCTGTAATCCCTGTAGTCCCTATAATGATGGCATATGTTTTAAACCGTTACCATGATAAAAAGGTAAAAAAGAGTTATCCTTGGGAATCCTTTATGTTCTCTTACATGGGCTATAAAAAAAAGATATTATAATATAACAGATGATTTGTATTCTCCAAATACTTTTCTTAGGCTGTCGCTTATCTCCCCAAGTGTCGCATAAGATTTTACTGCCTCAAGTATTAATGGCATGAGATTTTTGTCGTTTCTTGCAGCATCCTCGATTTTCTCTAAAATATCTTTGACCTTGGTATTGTCTCTTTTTGCCTTTAATTTTTTTAGTTTTTCAATCTGAATTTTTTCTACTTCGGGATTTAATTTAAGAAGTTCTTCGGGCAGTTTTTCTTCCATGGTAAATTTGTTCAAGCCCACAACTATTACATCATTTTTTTCAATGGCTTTTTGATACTTGTAAGCGCTGTCCTGAATCTCCTTTTGTACATAGCCCCCTTCGATGGCTTTAACCATTCCACCAAGTGAGTCGATCTTGTCAAAATACTTAGTTACTTCAGTTTCAATCATATTTGTCAAATATTCGACATAGTATGAACCTGCAAATGGATCAACTGTGTCTGCAACACCACTTTCATGTGCTATTACCTGTTGAGTTCTAAGGGCTACTGTAACGGCTTTCTCTGAAGGAAGTGCAAGCGCCTCATCCATTGAATTTGTATGCAGTGATTGTGTTCCTCCAAGAACAGCTGCCAATGCCTGCATCGTTACCCGTATAATATTATTCTCAGGTTGCTGTGCTGTGAGGGTGCTTCCACCAGTCTGAGTGTGGAATCTCAACATCATAGCTTTTGGGTCTTTAGAGCCGAATCTTTCTTTCATTATTTTCGCCCATGTTCTTCTTGCGGCTCTGAATTTTGCTATCTCCTCTATGAAATTGTTATGCGCATTAAAAAAGAAAGATAGCCTTTTTCCAAATTCATCTACCTGTAAACCTGCTTTTATGGCCGCCTCAACGTAGGCAACACCGTCTGCAAGTGTGAACGCAACTTCTTGAGCTGCAGTTGCTCCGGCTTCCCTGATGTGGTATCCGCTTATGCTGATGGTATTCCACTCAGGAAGATTCTTAGTGCAGTACTCAAAAATATCTGTAATTATCCTCATTGATTCTTTTGGAGGAAATATATAAGTTCCTCTTGCGACATATTCCTTTAGGATATCGTTTTGTATTGTGCCTCTTAATTTTTCAGGTGCAACACCTTGTTTTTCTCCTACGGCGATATACATTGCAAGGAGAATTGCTGCTGTTGAGTTAATAGTCATGGAAGTAGAAACTTTGTCCAAGGGTATTCCCTCAAAAAGGGCCTCCATATCCTCTAGTGAATCTATAGCAACTCCAACCTTTCCAACTTCGCCAAAGCTCATTTGATTATCCGAGTCGTATCCTATCTGAGTGGGAAGGTCGAATGCAACTGAAAGTCCGGTCTGGCCTTCAGATAATAGAAACTTGTACCGCCTGTTTGTTTCCTCAGCAGAGCCAAATCCAGCGTATTGTCTCATTGTCCAGAGCTTTCCCCTGAACATATTTGGTTGTACCCCTCTAGTATAAGGATATTCTCCGGCATTGCCAAGGTCTTTTGTATAATCAAAATCAACAATATCAAGAGGAGTATATTGGACATCAACTGGGATGTCAGACGAAGTGAAAAATTCTTTTCTCCTCTCTGGAAATTTCGTTATTGTCTTTGAATACTTCTCTTTTTTCCAGAAATCAATTTTTTCTTTAAGACTAGCCAAAACAACGATATCAAACATGAAAAATCACTTTCCTATAATATTATAGAATTCACTTATTATAAGTTTTATTATCCCCCTGTGAAGACTTATAAATCAGATGAAAGGAGATTTTCCATGGAAGAAATCTCCGAAGATTCAAATCTTTCGGCCTTTGGTGATGCTGTCGTGAACTTTCTATATTCCGCTGCAAAATCAAGAGTCCAGGGTAGATACACGGGCAAGAAGGTTTCAAATATTGCCTTATCTGATGCTTTGGCAAAATCAAAAATAAAATCCCCAAGACGAAGTGACAAGAAGATGAGAGGGGATTTCGTCGAGGCCTTAATTGGCAAAGGGTATATTGAAAAAGTATTTAGTATCGATGAGGCCGTAGATATTCTTTCTGAAAAACTTGGTGGGAGAGATTTGAACGATCCTGATGAGGAAAGAAAGGCTATAGCAGAGGCGTTCTCATATTTTATTGACCACTACTTCTAGGGCTTAAACATATTAATACTAACTTCTATTCTAAGATGATGCGGATAAAGAAGGAGATAAGGATCCTTGGAATCGATGACTCAAATTTTACAAGAGATGATACTGAGGTTTTAGTCGTTGGTGCTTTAGTTAGAGGCGGATTTTGGATCGATGGCGTTCTCAGCACCTATGTTAAAAGAGACGGTCTTGACGCAACAGAAAAAATTACTAAGATGATTCTTAACGCACGTTACAAGGACTTAAGGGCGATTATGCTCAAAGGGATTACAATAGCTGGCTTCAATCTTGTGGACATTGAAAAGCTAAATCAAGATACAAGCCTGCCCGTTGTAGTTGTTATGAGAAAAATGCCGGACATTAGCTCCATAGAAAAAGCTCTTTCAAATCTAAATCATAAAACAAAACGATTAGAGATTATAAAAAAGGCCGGACAAATTTACGAGGGAAAAGTTCAAGAAAAATCGGATATTTTTTTTCAGTTTAAAGGGATTGAGGAAGACAATGCAAGAGAATTGATCAGGATTTCATCAATGCACTCTAACATTCCAGAGCCCCTAAGAGTATCCCATATTATAGCAACAGGAGTTGTTAAAGGTGAGTCAACAAAGAAACCCTAAAGGAAAAGTTACAATCTGTATTGTAAACACCTATGACAAATTGAAATGGCACGATATACATTCAAGGAATATTGCAAGAGCAGCCCCCCTGTGCCATTATACTGGATTTGACCTGTGCCTTTTTGATTTTCCGTTCAAAGAAGATTACAAAGAATTTCTTTTGAAGGAAGTAAAAGAAAACACCACCATAGGAGACGGTGGTAAGTATATCGAAGAGCTTATCAAACATGGCAAACTAGTAGCTACCGATGACCCTAACAAGCTAAAAGGTGTTTTCATATCTACTACTTCAAAGCCAGAAAAAAGTTGTGATCTGAGTACCATAGCAAAGAATATTCGAGACGGCGATGATTTTGTTTTATTTATTGGGCTTGGTAGGCGAGGCCTTCCTAGGGAGATTAGGAAGATGACAACGTATCATCTTGATATAACTGGTGAAGGTATCTCTCTTGAAACATGCACTGCAATTGGATTTATTATCGGGAGGATTTACGAAAAGATAAATTTATAAATTTGTATTAGCCACTTTTAATAGCAGCGACTGTAGTCTAGTGGTTAGGACTGGAGCTTCCCAAGCTTCAAGCGCGGGTTCGAATCCCGCCAGTCGCACTTCATTTAAGGTCAAGCAATCCTATTTTCTCAAATGATTATAAGAAATGTTTAAATATATAATAAGTATATTTAATCTTAGGGAATACTATGTGGCTTCAGATGAAAATGTATATGTTAATTGGATTAATGTTTGTGATACTATATGGATTTTTACTTTTTGTAGGGGCTGCTGTTGGTTATTCAGGCCAGAGTTTTATTAATTACTCAGTTATTTTGGCACTGGGAATGATGTTTGTACAGTATATGATTGGGCCAAAGATGGTCGAATCATCAATGAAGGTCAAATACATTACTGAAGGGGATAATCCAAAGCTTTACAGAATGGTTGAAGAACAGGCTAGAAAAGCAGGCCTGAAGAAAACACCTCGTGTTGGTGTATGTCCAACTCCAATGCCAAACGCATTTGCTTTTGGAAGATCAAAAGGCGATGCAAGGGTATGCGTTACAGAAGGTATTACAAATTTACTTTCAGAGGATGAACTTAAAGCTGTGATAGGGCACGAGATTTCTCATGTGAAACATAGTGACATGGCAATTATTACTTTACTTAGTGCTGTTCCAATGATAGCCTATTACATGTATATGTCTTCGATGTACAGTGGGAGAATGGGTACAAGTAATGACAGGAATTCCGGAGGAACAGCTATGATTGGGATAATAGCATTAGTTGTATACTTTATTACAAATCTATTAGTGATGTATGGATCAAGAATAAGGGAATACTATGCAGACAAAGGAAGCGCGGAAATAGGAAATGAACCTCATCAATTAGCATCGGCACTTTACAAACTTACATATGGCACCGCAAAGACACCAAAACGAGAAGTGCAGAGATTAGAAGGAATCAAAGCTTTCTTCTTAAATGATCCAACTAGGGCGATGGGCGATTTTAATGAGCTTACTGAAGTAGATAGAGATATGAGCGGTACTATTGACAGAAATGAACTTGCATCCGTAAGACAAGGAGGGATTAGAGTTGGCACATCTGCCAGCATAATGGAGCTCATGAGCACACATCCCAACATGCTTAAACGAATAAAACATCTCTCCGAGCTAGATAAGTAGAAGGAAAAAGATGCCCAATGAAATTAAAAACATTCCTTGAGTTACTAGCTCTAGTCCTGATTTGGTCGGGATCGTGGATTGCAATAAAGTGGGGATTGACAGAAATCCCCCCATACTCTCTTGCATTCTTTAGATTTCTTATTGCGTGCCCTGTAATTGTTGCTATTACATATCACCTTGAGGGTAAGAAGAGTCTTAGAATTAATAAAAATGAAATTATTACTTTTTCAATTCTTGGACTTCTTGGTGTTACCCTAGTCCAGGGAATTCAAGTATACGCATTAAAATTTACATCTGCGATAAACTCATCAATCCTGATAAATTTCAATGTCCCTTTCATAGCTATCTTTGCAATGATTTTTCTTGGCGAAGCCATTCACAAAAAAACAGCTTTTGGAATATTTGTTTCATTTATTGGTGCAGCCATAATTGTAGTCAATGGTTCACTCTCAGGATTTCAGAAGATCAATATTGGAGACATTCTAATAGTATTAACTGGCATATTCTGGGCAGCTTATTCTGTTGCCGGAAAAAAAACGATGGAGCAAAGAACTCCTTTATCTATGACCTCTTTTTCATTCCTATTTGGGACCATATTTTTGTTTCCAATGGCACTGTTTGAATCTAGATTTTCGTTCATTGGTGGGGTCACAATGTTGGGCGTAGGCTCTGTTTTATACCTCTCTCTTTTATGCTCAGTATACGCATACATATGCTGGAACAGATCAATGAAATGTGAAAAAGCCTCCAATGTTGCAATGTTTTTGTACTTTGTTCCTGTTGTTACTGCAATAATGGCTTGGTTTCTCCTTGGAGAGGTAATTACAATATTCACAGTGCTTGGCGGTATACTCGTTATCTTTGGGGTATATCTTGCAGAAAGATAATTATCATAGAAATATTCAGTAACTCTTTTATATATTATTTTTAAATCGGATTTATGGTAAAAGAAGTCCATGCTGCACATATTCTAGTTAAATCAGAAGAACTTGCAAAAGAAGTTCTTGAAAAAATAAAGAGAGGAGACAACTTCTCTGAACTAGCAAAAAAATTTTCCCAATGCCCTTCGGGTAAAAAGGGGGGAGATCTGGGATTTTTCTCGAGACAGAAGATGGTAAAGGAATTTGAAAAGGCAGCTTTTGAAGGGAATGTGGGGTCTGTAGTTGGGCCTGTTAAAACACAGTTTGGCTGGCATCTAATAAAAATACTTGAAAAAAAGTAATTTATCTCTTCAATTTTGTCATTATTTCTTCCCAGTCGTCATATATTACTATCTCGGCCATCTGAGTCTTTTCATTTTCTTTTATTACTAAATCCCCGTATTTACTGAAGAATCTCATGAGATCCTTCAAGTCAAGTAATTCCTTCACCCAGCATTTGTTTATTTTATCAAATTGCGCATCAATGCATGGAGGGTCTTCAGGATTGGAATTGCCTTTACTAACTCTTGATATTATAAATCTCATTTTATCCCTCCTCCTGTTTTTATAAAAATAAATTATAATCCAAATAATAATTATATACTCCAAATCTTATATATTTTACTATAACAAAACTTAAATAAAGAATTCTAACCTTACGCTTATGGAAATAGAAGCTATTGTTTTCGATGTCGATGGTGTTTTGCTTGACTCTTTTGAAAGTTGGTTTACCTCTTTTAATCAAACTTTAGTCGAGTTTGAGAAAAATCCTGTTGATAGACAGACTTACAGAGAGATATTCTGGGGCCCTTCAGTTGAAGAGGACTTGAAAAGATACGGCCTTGGCAAAGATGCGGTCGAGGCAGCACTGAGAAATCAAAGGAATAATGTACATTTGATGAAACTATATGAAAAGGTCCATGAGACTCTAGACGCTTTAGGAAAATTTAAGCTTGGCGTTGCAACAAACACCCCAAAGAAGAATCTTGACAAAACATTTAGTTATTTTGATCTTCATAAGTATTTTGAAGTTGTAATGTGCCTTGATGATGTCGAACGGCCAAAACCGCACCCAGACATGCTTCTAAAAGCATCAGAAATACTAAAAGTGCCAATTACAAAGATGGTGTTTATAGGAGATACCAAATCTGATATGGCTGCAGCTAAAGGTGCTGGATGTCATTTTATAGGAATAAAAATAGGAGATAAAAAAGTTGATGGAATAAAAGATTTACTACCTATTTTATACTCTTGATTCTTTTGCTTTTCCTCTCAATCCTGCGTATCCACACTTTCTGCAGCTTTCAGCTTTCCATGGATTTCTCGCGTTACATTTCATGCAAATTTTTACATGAAAAAGTCTCTTTTCTGCTAACTCGTTCTTCATTACATCTCCCCTATAGAACTTTTTCTGTCCTTAATCCCTTTTAAATATTTCTCTTGGAAATCTAAAACTTCTTCTGCATCCTTAGATTTTGAATAGCCTTCTAGTAATTCCTTATTAATTTTAAAAAACTCTTGTCCCCAATTGAAGGTCGATAGGACCTTTATAGCCTGCTCCTTCTCCCTCAATATATATAATGCCCCTGAAAACGCTTCAGCTGTAGATAGTTTTCCCGGTTTACCATAGTTTACTGGATTTGAAGGAACTAAGAATGGCAGAATCCTCCCTTGTACCCTTGATTTGATCTTATCAAAGCTTCTCTCCGCTTCCACCCAAGAACAGTCAAGTGCTACGATGCCATTCTTTGAGAATTTAACATCTTCTGGGGACAGCACTTCTCTTGAGAAGGGATTTAAGAGAATACAATTATTCGGTAAACTCTTTAAGTTTTTTACAAATGTAACTTCGCCAAATTTTAGTAGCCTGTGGGCAGTACATTTCTTGGGATCATCCTGGCCTAGATTATAGACGATGAGCTTCACAACTGTCAAATATTACGCCACATTAAAAGATTTTCTAAAGTTTTAAATACGGTGACTATTTTTTTAATTTATGGTCAGTGCTATATTCTTTGATTTAGACGGGGTACTCATAGAATCCCATTCCTCGTGGGAAAGGCTCCATGAATATTTCGGTGCAAATGAGGAAAAGAGGAAAGAAAACATGCGCCGGTATTTCTCAAAAGAAATAGACTATGGCCAATGGATAAGAGAAGACGTTTCTTTGTGGAAAAAGGATGGGAGGCTCCCTCACAAAAGTGAAGTTGAGAAAGCCCTCAAGAATTATGTTTTTATCGATGGGGCTAGAGAATGCGTTCGAATCTTAAAGGAAAATGAATTAAAACTTTTTATTATTTCTGCGGGCATTGATTTGTTAGCCCAAAATGCAGGAAGTGTATTAGGCATATATGATATTTGGGCTAATGGATTTCAGTATGATGAAAAAGGATATCTTACAGGAAGGGATGTCTGGAGAGTTGATCTGTTAAGGAAGGATATCATCATAAATAAGATTATGGAAAAAAATGACTTTAAAAAAGAAGATATAATGTCAATAGGAGATTCAAAATACGACATCCCTATGTTTTGCTTATCAGGCCTCTCTATCGCATTTGATCCAAAAGATGAAGAGGTTAAAAATGAAGCAGATATTACTATCTGTGAAAGAAACCTTTTAAGGATTTTAGAGTATATTGAATTATGAATGATGCCAAGATTGAAATTGTCTACATCCATGAAAAAGCAAACGACATAGAAAGGCTTCTAAGAATTGAAGAAAATAGCTCTCCTTTTTATAAGACAAAATCTAAGATTGAAGCAGAAGGCAATTCTCTAAAAATTACTATAGAATCAGAAGACATACCAGCACTACGAGGTTCTTTTAATACTTTCATGAACTGGCTTATTGCCATAGAAGAAGGAATGAAATTATAAAAAAATAAAAAATTATTTTAGTCCTAGTGTTTTCTTGTTTAGGATAACCTTGTGTGCTTTTAGCCTAATAGCGTTTATCCTTATGAATCCCTTGGAATCGGTCTGATCGAATCCACCCTCGACATCCATGCTTGATAGTTCTTTGTTGTATAGTGATGTAGGTGACTCTCTTCCAAGCATCATTACGTTGCCCTTGTATAGTCCAACTACAACTTTTCCGTCGATAAACTCTTGACTCTTGTTAAATGCTGCCATTAAAAAGTCCATTTCTGGGGAGTACCAGAATCCGTTGTATATTAGCTCTGCAAACTTTGGCTCGAGTATCTGTTTGATATGCATGACTTCCCTGTCCATTACTATTCCTTCAATGTCCCTGTGAGCTGCCCATAAAATTGTAGCGCCTGGAGTTTCATATACTCCTCTACTCTTGATACCAACAAACCTGTTCTCAACGATATCTATCCTACCGACACCGTTTTCTTTTGCAAGCTCATTTAAGTATAGGAAAAGTTCTAAAGGTTTAGTTTTTACAGTTCCATCATTTTTATTTGTAACTTTTATTGGAAGTCCATTTTTGAAATCTATTTCTATTACTGTTTGTTTATTTGGAGCATCCATTGGAGATTTTGTTATCTCAAACATGTCTTCAGTTGGGGTAAGCATTGTATCTTCTAAAATGCCCGCCTCGTGGCTTAGGTGCATCAGATTGCCATCTTCACTGTAAGGTTTTGAAACTGAAGCCTTAATTGGTATTCCTTTTGCTTCAGCGTATTTTATCAAGTCGCTCCTTCCCTGGAACTGTTGTAAATATTTTGGAATTTTCCAAGGTGCAATTACATGGATAGAAGGATTTAAGGCATAATAAGTAAGTTCAAATCTAACCTGATCATTACCCTTTCCTGTAGCTCCGTGCGCAACATATTTTGCTTTTTCTTTTTGAGCAATTTCAATCTGTTTCTTTGCAATTAAAGGCCTTGCAAGGGATGTACCTAAAAGGTATCTGTTTTCATACATCGCATTTCCTTTCAATGCTTGGAAGATGAAGTCTGTGACAAACTCCGTCCTCAAATCTTCAACATAGACCTTCGTTGCTCCGCATTTTATTGCTTTTTCTTTAGCTGCCTTGAGGTCTTCATCCTGCCCCACATCAGCTATGAAACATATGACATCATATCCTTCATCTATCAACCAAGTCAAGATGACGCTGGTATCAAGACCGCCAGAATAAGCCAAAACAACTTTATCTTTTACCATTAGAATCGCCGTGCATGAGGTATAAAAATTGCTTAAAAGAATAACGACCGAGTTGAAACTTTTTATATCCTAATTGTTTTAAATAATACTTTCTTGTTCAATAATAATGACCCTATTGTCTATGATTACTCCTTTGACATTATCCCCTGTTTTTAATTCTCTTTTTAGATGAACTTCATCTCTTGAAACATAAAAGGTTTCATAATCTCCTGCTAATTTCATCATCTGGTATCTTTCAGGCGTTACCTCTGTTACTGAAAGGTCTATAGTTTCAAGTAATTCCTTATCGATTATTCTCATCGTCTCTTTTTTGATATCCTTTTCAAACTCTTTTCCTTTAATACTTAATATACTTCCATCTTCAAGAGATGTGAGTTTGAAGTTATCACCTGCGATATCAATTAAATACAAATGACCACGATAGAATGCATACCTTTGTGCCATATTTTTTAATCTCACAGTTACAGTTGTCCTGTAAATCTTTTTCCCTGAATCTCTGTCAAGGCCCATGAGTTTGTGTGCTTCCCCCATAGAACCGCTGAATCTCTTGATTAGCTCATTTGCGATCTTTCTTGCTGCAGATAAAGATCCCATATAGATGTCAATTCCCTCTTTGAGTTCTTCAACCCTTGCAATAAAAGCCATTCTATCTTTTGAAATCAGCCTATCCGATATATCGTCGATAATTTCAAGTATTTCATTTGCTCTTTCTAACTCAATTTTTTTCTCATCATTTCTTATCTGGAGTATTGCTTCGTAATATCCACCGTAAAATCTTGAGCATCTCTTGCACTGCTCACCGGAAAGCATTATTTCAGTTGAAGCTTCCATGTCAAATGAAGAATCATCGCAAAATGGCCTTATGATAAGCCTGATTTTAGTAATATTGCCTTCTTCAGATAACTCAACTTTAGCTTGAATATCTTTTTTTGTTATAGAAAATTCTTTAACAAACTCGACATCTAAATTTGAAGAAACATTATTTTCTAGTGTTTCATTTATGAAGGAGATCTTATCTCCTAGGGTCTTCCACCTGTTTGTATAATAGGAATTACAACTTTTGCAGTAAGGTACCTTTATCTTTCCAGGTATAGAAAATTGAAAAGATTCTCTTAAGTAGCAAACTCTACATCTGCCATCAGTAAGAGTCTCCTCCTTGCCACAAACAAAGCACTTTTCCATAATATAAAGAAAAAGATATTGTTTAAATTACTTTTTATAAAAGAATTAGATTTCACATCTTGACGCTCTGGGCATGCACAGTACCACCTATAGCTAAAACACATTCTTTGCTTATGAGCCCTTCTCCCAAAGCTATATCTATAATCTCTTTACCGACAAGATTGAGGATAGTTGCATCTTTCATTAGGCACAATATTTCCTCTTTTTGACCTTTATTTTTCCCATAAAAGGATTTTTTTACATCTAGTTTTATTCCTTTTTCATTGCAACAGAAGGTGTTTTCAAGTGTATCCTCATCACAGACTGCGACCATTGTCTCATGCCCATGATGATATACAGCGTAATAAAATTCCATAATACACCTAGCTTAATCTTATTGTTTCAAGATTTGATGGTGCTTTAGTTTCTATTCTAAACTTTCTATAAATTGTGCTTGCAAAGTCGGTACATTTTGCAGGATCTCCATGGCCAGTTATTATTTTTTCGGGCCTTGGATTTAGTCTCTTGATAAATTCCATTAATCCATTCCTATCAGTGTGACCTGAAAATCCATCAACCGTGTAAACTTTCATTCTGATGTTAATCAGTTCGTTCTTGCCGTTTGTTCCCATGTGTGGGAGTTCGGTCATACCTTTCTGGACCTTTCTTCCAAGAGACCCTTCGCCCTGGTAGCTTACAAAGACTATTGAGTTTCTAACATCGTCCGCTAATGCCTTAAAGTATTCAACTGATGGCCCCCCTACAAGCATACCGCTAGTTGCAAGTATAATACATGGTGGACCTTCAAGTATACTCTTTCTTTTGTCATTAGTTTTTACATTTTCAAAAGTCTCGGACAGGAATGGATTCTTTCCCTGATGGAATATCATCTCTCTTATCTCCTTGGATAGGTATTCCGGGTATGCAGTGTGTATAGCAGTTGCTTCCCAAATCATTCCATCAAGGTAGACTGGCATTTTTTCCAATGCTCCTCCTTCCATGAGCTCTTCTAAGACGAGCATAATTTCTTGGGACCTTCCAACTGAAAGTACTGGAATTAAGACTTTACCGCCTTGAGAAGTAGTGTCATAGATTATCTTCAAAAGATTCTTTTCTGCCTCTCCCCTTGGCATCTGCATATCATGGGATCCACCGTATGTTGCTTCAATTATAAGCGATTCAAGACGTGGGAACTTGAAGCTGGCCTTTTCTAATAGCTTGGATGACTCAAAGTTAAAGTCGCCACTATATACAATATTATGGAGTCCGTTTCCAACATGCAAGTGAACCATAGCCGACCCAAGAATATGGCCTGCATTATGAAATGTTATCCTGATATCTGGTGAGATATCCCTTACCTCTTTATAGTCAACAGGAATAGTATGGTGAATGACACTCTTAACATCCTTTTTTGTATAAGGCGAGGGATGATTTTCTTTAAACGCTATATCGATATAGTCAAGCTGCAACATAGTCATGAGATCTCTTGTTGGAGGGGTACAATAGACAGGGCCCTCATACCCATATTTGTATAGATAAGGAACAAATCCGCAGTGATCAAGGTGCGCATGACTTATTATAACTGCGTCGAGCTCCTTTGCGCCAAGGAGGTATTTGAATTCTGGGGCGTCTAAATGAGGATATGCGTGTTTTGGATCATTTGTTGCAACGTTGACACCACAGTCCAATAAAACTTTAGACTCTGGGGTCTGAAGTAAAATACATGATCTTCCTACTTCTCTAAATCCTCCTAAAAGAGAAATTCTGATCCATTCAGAGCGTACATCCTGGGACCTGTATATCCTGTGACCGATTTTCTTTAAAATCGCTTTTCTCTCGTCAGCCTCTTTCTGAAGTGTGGATCTGACAGCCTTAATAGTATCTGACTGCAAAGGAGGGCTTCTCCTAACAATAGGTGCCCATCTTACGACCCTTGTTATGTCTCTTAAGGTCTGCCCAGATTTACCTATGACAAGGCCAGGTTTTTTTGCCTCGATTATTACTTCTGAGGCTGAAGGATCAAAAGTAATATCTGTTATCTCAGCCTCATCTGGGACAATATTTTTAATTTTGTTTACGGCATCTTCTTCCGTAGTAAGAACAGCAGAATCAGGTTTTACAATGATCCTTTTCCTCAAGTTCTTCGCTAGCTCTTTTACTATTTCACCGTCGTCAACTAGCATCCCGGGATTTCTGGTGTATATAACGACCTCTGGACCTTCGAAGTCAATATTTGTAATGACTGCACCTGGAGGTATATTTTCCGTTACAACGTTTTTAATTTCTTTAAGTATCTCCTCTGAAGACAAGAACTCACCTAATTTCTTAAGAATTATAGATAAATAATAATTAAAATAAAAATAGAGAATTAATTCTGATTCGATAATCCAATAATTTCTTCATCAGAAAGCTCTCTGTAGCCGTCTTTATCAATAACGGCCATTGTGATGCCATTTCCAGTGGCAAGGTCTCTCTCTATTGCAGCCTTAATGGCCTTTATCGCAACAAATGCACCTTCTTCCCAGCCCATGTTTTCCTTATACATAGATTCCAGAACACCATATGCTACAAGTGAACCTGAGCCAGTTGAAATAGCCTTATCTTCATTAACCCCTCCAATAGGGTCTATAGAATATGCTATTGGTTTATCGTCAAATCCTGCTACTACAAGCCATGCTATCAATGGGTAGTATCTCTGGCCATGGAGTATATGTGAAGTCAGCGTGGCAAGTGACCTAGTAGACATCTTTGTACCGTTTTTCATCTTGTATAAATTTACTTCAGCCTTTAAGGATCCAATCAAACTCTGGATATCCCCGACACTCCCGGCAACTGTTGCCCCGATGTAATCGTCAATCTGATATACTTTCTTTACATTTTTGTGGGCTACTAAATAACCCATAGACGCTCTTCTATCTGTTGCTAGCACTACAGCATCCTTACATACAATAGCTACTGTAGTAGTACCTTTTTTAACATCTTCCACTAAATCACCTCAAAATAATTACTTAAATAATAAGAAGTTAACAAATTTCTATAACTTAAAATCATATTTAAACCTTTTGGTAATAAAATTATATGCCCCAAAGGGAGTCCTCCTTCCTTTTTATGACAATAAACTCTTCAAGGACTTCCTTTTCATCCTCTGTTAGTTCATTATAAATCTCAAACTTTAATTTTTTATAATCTGGAAGCGGGATATTTACATAGAGCATATCCCCCTCCTTTATTTGCCTTCCAACTGTTGGACCATCAATTGCACATGCTATTTCTTTGCCTTGTAAGGCTTCTTTTAGAAAATCATTCTTGTCTTTTAGAGTCTTGACTGTTCCAATGTTTTTCCCATCCTCTTTTAGCAGAGAAACGTCAGTTTTTATTCTCCCACGCAATACTTTAATTCCAACTATTGCTGGTTTGGTAACTCTAAAGACATGATGATGCATAAGTTCTATTTTTCCAGGCCTTATAATTCCTTCAAACTTCCTTTTCTTTTCCTTTTCAACTTCTTCTTTCTTCCAAGCCTCGTAGTCTTCGATTAATTTATAGATAATGTCACTTTCAAATATTTTTATTTCTTCTTTAGTCGCTACTTCTCTTGCGTCAGGCAAGACTTTTGAGTTGAATGCAAAAACAACGGCCGTGACTTTATCGTCTGTCTTAACCGATTTGGCCTCAATTATGTCCTGTTTTGTAACATCGCCGATATCTGCTCTTCTTATACCAATACCTAGTTCTTTTAGTTCCATCACTATTGCTTCAAGACTTCCAAGCGTGTCGGTCTTTATTACAACACCAGAGATATTACTTTCAATTTTAATTGATTTAATTTCCTTTGAGAGTTCGCTCTTAGTTTTTTCTATATCTGTGGCCACATAAAGAGGGGCCCCTGCCAATGCTTTGTCAAGATCTGGTGCAGAAATTTTTATCCCGGCTGCGGCATACTGAGATTCAACTGAATCAAACTTTTTCCTTGGATCTCGTATCTCATCAAGTGGCTTCGGCTTTAGTAAAGCCCTGACAGTTGTAACATATATGCCATCTTTTCCACCAAAAACTATGTTGTCCTTTTTCTTAACAACTCCATCATATACTATAACGTCAAGTGTCATGCCAAGCCCCTTTTCTTCCTTGACCTCTAGTATTGTGCACTTACCGGGATCATTTTCATCAATTTCTAGTTTGTCTTTCAAAAATTTCTGAGAAAGACCCGCTATAAGGAGAAGAAGGTCAGATACACCCATACCAGTTTTAGCCGATATAGGCACCATTGCAATCTTTTTAGTATAATCTGAAATTTTATTGTATAAATCACAATCAAATCCCTGCTCATACATCTTCGCCTGGAAATCCCATATCTTTTGGTCGAGCAGTGATTTAACATTTTCATTCTGTTTGGATATTACGTTGCCAAAAGAAGACTTCGGAATTACATTGAATCCATTAATCCTGTCAATCTTGTTTAAGGCCATTACAAAAGGCGTCTTGTAATTCTTAAGGATATTTATGCTTTCTAGAGTCTGGGGTTGCAATCCCTCATTTATATCAACTATCAAAACAGCCAAATCGGAGAGAGAACCGCCCCTTGACCTAAGATTGGTGAATGCTTTGTGGCCGGGTGTGTCAATAAAAAGTAATCCCGGAAGTTTAATGCCCCATTTTTCAAAATCTTTTCCGCAAATGGCCTTCACTGTGTCAATGGGCACCTCTGTAGCACCTATATGCTGAGTAATTCCGCCTGCCTCTCTTGAAGCAACGGCAGTACCTCTAATATAATCTAAAAGAGATGTCTTCCCATGGTCTACATGCCCTAAAACAGAGATAATCGGCTGCCTTATCATTTAAACAACGATCTATTATTTATTGTAATTAAAAACTTCTTGATCTTTGAAGAATAATGAAATTTCTCTCTTTGCACTCTCTGGAGAATCGGAGGCATGGATTACATTCAATATATCATTTCCTTTTTTGTATCCAAAGTCTCCCCTTATGCTTCCAGGAGCTGCTTTGTGAGGATCTGTTGCACCACATAAAGTCCTTATCACTGTTATGGCATCGTCTCCTTCAATGACTCCAAGAACAACTGGGCATGAAGTAATGTAGCTAATAAGACTGTCATAGAAGTGTTTCCCCTTGTGCTCTGCGTAATGTGTTCCAGCTTTTTCTTTAGAAATCCATTCCATCTTCAAAGCAGATATCTTCAATCCCTTTGCTTCAATTCTGGACAAAACATTTCCAATGTTTGACCTCATTATAGTATCAGGTTTTAAAATAATTAAAGTTTTTTCGCTCATGCTAAACACCAATTAAAAAAATATATTAATAAAATTATTTTTTAGTTCTAAGGGCCTTTTCTTTTCTGTACTCTTCGGTCCATTTGATTTTTCTTGGCTTTCTATGCAGGCCAACCATATTTTTTTCGCACTTTCGAGTACAAAAGTTATAGATAACTCCATCTTTTCTCACTAAAATAAGGCCTGTTCCAGGAGCTATTGGATCTCCACAAAAAGAACAGCTAACTTTTCTTGGCATGGTCTCACCTTGGCGTCTTTATCTCCTTTGCTTCTCTTTCAGTTTCCTTTAGAACAACAATGTCTCCGACTTTTACCGGGCCTCGTAGGTTTCTTGTGATGACTCTGTCTTTATCCATTCCATCGAGTACTTTGACCCTTACCTGAAATATGTCACCAGTTACGCCAGTACGAACGACAATCTCCAAAACTTCTGCCGGTATCCCTTTATCTATTTCGGCCATTGAATCACTTTCTAAGTTCTTTTACCTTGACAATGATGTCATCGATAAGATCCTTAGCCTTGCCCTCTTTTATTACTGCAACAGCTGCTGTTGAAACATCAATACCTATTGCTGCTCCTAGTTCATCCTTTCTTGGAACGTAGATATATGGAATTTCTTTTTCATCACAAATTAAGGGTATGTGCGCAATTATTTCTTCAGGGGTTATATCCTCTGCAAGGTAAACTAATTTTGCAATACCTCTCTCAACAGCCTTTGTTGTTTCATTTGCACCTTTCTTTAACTTTCCTGTGTCCCTTACCATCTCAAGAGATTCGTAAGATTTGTTTGCTAACTCTTCAGGGACTTTGAATTTAACATAAACTGCCATTAAAACACCTCATTCCTCAAAACATATAGTTTCTCATCAGTCGGCTAGTATAGCCAAGAATATAAAGGCCGGCGACGTTGTGATGTTCCCGCTACTAGCAGTACAAATCACGACGCAGAGAGTCTTAACTTCTGGGTTCGGGATGAGTCCAGGTGTATCACTCTCGCTGTGGTCGCCGTACCATTCCAGAATAATTATAGTTGGTATTTAAAGCTTTCGATAGGCCACCATAAAACATGATTTACCTGCACATTACAAAAACAATATACTTTTAAATGTTTTTAAATCATGCTTTATAGGGAGTCTCCATGAAGAAAGTATTTGTTTTATGTATGATTGCGTTAATCGTATTTAGCTTGCCATTTAATGTTAACGCAGAATCAAAGAAAAGAATTCTAATTGATGTGGCTCATGACGAGCCAATAAACTTTACAGCTGGTTATAACATGTTTATTGGCCAACTTTCAAGTAAAGGATTCACCTTAACTGAAAATAAAGTTCCTATAACAGAAAATACTCTGAAAAACTATGATATCCTTCTTATTATTGTTCCTAAATCAAATTTTACCCAGCAAGAGATATTTGCTATTGAAAAATTTGTTAAAGATGGAGGCAGTCTTTTATTAGTTGGTAGAGGAGGTAGCTCTCTTGATACTAAAAATACGAGAGATGTATTGAACCAACTGAGCATTAACATGGGAATCACACTAAATGATGACCTAGTTACGGATACTCAAAACTACTACGACAATGATGCCACAAATGTGATTATTGTCAATATGGTTAGTGATTCTGTCACAAACGAGATATTTAAAGTTGCCATGAAATTGCCCTGCTCACTGACTATATCTGAAAACTCAAAAGCATTGATGAGGGGTTCACCTCAAAGCCTTAGTAGGCCATATCTAAGTGACCCAGATAAATCTGGCATACCCACTAAAGACCCTTTAAATCCTATCTCGGGAACAGACCTAATTGTTGCTGCAAGATCAAATGTTGTAAGTGGCAAAGTAGTAGTAATGGGGTCTTCAACTTTTCTTGAAGATCACATGATAACTAAATATGACCACTTAAGACTCATCTCAAACTTATTTGACTATCTTTCTGAAAGCGAATCGGGTTCTACTCCTGAAGAAAAAGAATTGACTTACTCTGAATTGGTTTTGGCGGCAGAGGATTATCTAAAAGATATTAACTATGATGAAGCTATAAAGTCTAGTGACAAGGCTATAGACTTAGATCCATCAAAATACGAACCATATTTTATCAAAGCAAAATCATTATGGGGTAAAAGAAGATACTCAGATGCTTTAACTGAGATTAATAATACACTTGATAGAGATCCAGGGTACGATGAAAGAATAGAAGCCCTAATCCTAAAGGGGGACATATTGCTTTCACTCGGAAAATATGAAGAATCTTTATCAACATATAATATTGCCAATGGAATAAATGACAAACTATTCGGGGCATGGTACGGGATATCAAGGTCCCAGTATAATCTTGGAAACTATCAGGAATCCATTGAAGCGATAAACACAGCACTTGATATTTCTCCAACAGATAGAGATGCAAATGCATTCAAATCAATGCTTGTTTCTATAGGAGACGACGCAAGAATAGATGAAGCGGCCAGATATTACAAAGCAGCTGAAGAAAACTATTTAGCGGGCGACTACAAAACATCTAGAGAAAATTATGTCAAATCAAAAAACCTCTATACGGAACTTGGAGACCAAGAAAAGGTAAGCCTTATTGAATCAAAGATAAGGTCAATCGATAGTATCTCGATGAACAAGAATTCCATAATACTAATACTCGGCATATTGGCCATATTGGGTCTGGGTTTAGTTGGCGTCTTAACATATCTGATAAAGCCTGAGATTTTTAGAAAAAAGGAATAATACATTATATTTTTAAATATAATTTTTTATTCTCCTATAATGAATGAACTTCCAAGTTTTTTTTCTATACTAGGTGTTGTATTCGTTATAATTATCATTGTCTTTGGAATACTCCTATTAATAGCCATAATTCTGGTATATAGTATTGTGAAAAGGAAAAAGATTTTGTTTCCAAGGGCAACCTTGTTTCTTTTAGACACACTTTACTATCCACTTAAGCGATTAGTTGTATCAATAAATCTTGATGAGAGCATAGTTGACAAAATTGAAATTGATATTAGAAATAAAATTCTAAAAGAGGAATATTTCTCCTCGAACATAAAAAATAGAATAGTTGTTTTCCCTTATTGCTTACGATCTATAGAATGCAAAGCACAGGTGAGTCCAGAACTAGGCGTTAATTGTATCAAATGTGGAAAATGCAAAATAGGGGATTTCAAAGAAATATGCGACAGTAATTCTATTAAAGTATTCATTGCACCTGGTGGATCTTTTGTAAAAAGAGTTTTGAAAAAACACCCAAAATCTTCCGTTTTGCTAGTAGCTTGCCACGTTGAATTAAATGAGATGATGAGGATATTGTCCTCTAAGGAAATACCCCAATATGGGATACTTTTGCGAAAGACGGGATGCATAGAGACTGATGTGGATATGGACCTCGTAGAAGAGGTGTTATTTGAGGTACGAAAATGATAGACGTATTTGAGATTCTTGGGATAATTTTGGCAGTATTCTTCATAATCGTGATATTAATACTAGCTATTGCCATATTACTTATTTCATATTCTGTAAAGACAAAGAAAGTCTTATTTCCCGGATTTGTTTTGTTCGTTCTTGATTTCCTATATCATCCCTTGAAAATCTTAACTGAAAAGATAGGAATGAAAAAGGGATACATTGATATGATTTCAAATGACATGCGCAATTTTATCAATTACAAAGAGCTTTCGAAAATTCCATTTGAAGATAGAATTCTTCTACTGCCTCAGTGCCTTAGAAAAAGAGACTGTCCGGCAATACTTGATTCGATACAAGGATTTCAATGCAAGAATTGCGGTAAATGTGGTATAGGGGAACTAATAAAATTCTGTGATGAAAAAAATATTAAAGTGTTCATTATACCAGGGGGCTCATTTGTCAAGAAGATAATTAAGCTTACACGACCTAAAGCTATTATTGGTGTTGGGTGCCATATCGAACTTAGGGAAGCAAGTCTTGTACTAGAATTTCTTAAAGTTCCAGGGAGAGGTATTAATCTCGAAAAAGATGGATGTGTAGAAACAAAAGTTAATTATGAAAAGATAAAAAAAGCAGTTATAATTAGTGAAGATTAAGCTAGCTTTTGCCCACAGAATCTACAAAACTTGACACCAGGCTCAAGCGGCTTTTGACAGCTTGGACAGTTTAAATCTGATTTTGGCTCATCTTCTTCAACAGGTGCGGCGTGCTTTTTTGTAGGTACAGGGCCAAAAGGACTTTCTCTTGTATCAAGGCCCAGTTTTTCAGCCATTATTTCTCTTGCTGCTTTAACAACAATATTGGAAATATCCTTGTCAACTCTTTTCTTTACTTCTTCTAAAATCTGATTTTTCCCTTCCTCGCCTAGCAGTTTCACAAATTCAGGTATCTTAACCTCTAGATTAAATGTATCATCCATAATATCACAGATTTTATTCTCTTAAATATTTAATAAATCTTATGGTTTAAAATGTCATTTTTCATTTTGGATAATGAAACCATCTTCCTCTCTGGGAAATTGTAAATAGAACTTTTAGGCGATTCATTATAAAAAGGCCTGTCACACGATGGGCAGCCTCTTGTGATAAAAATATCTTGCTTTAGATTGGATAAATCTACCTCATCGTAAATTATTTTCCCTTCTTCAAATATAAAATCTTCATACTCTTTGATGCCTGAAGTAATTAGATAATGAGCTAATTGAAGTCTTCTGTAACTAGAAATTTTGGGAGGAGACAGTTTTTCAAAGTCTGTTCCCTCTATAGGTGTAAAGGCAAATAGTGAAGGATATACCCCAATATCAAATAGCTTTTGGAAGATTGATACCATGTTTTCTTCAGATTCTCCTAATCCAGAAATCAGATGACAGATTACATTAAAGGTCCCAAATATCTCTGGTGCACTCTTTAGGCCTTTCCATGTCTTATCCCAGCTGTAATATGGCTTAACATTCCTAAAAATTTCCTTTGTTGCACAGTCAAGACCTATGCCTATTTTATCTACATACCCGTAGAGACAATCTATTTCTTCATACTCTTTAAGCGATAGAGATGCGGAAATTGGTATTTTATGAGAGAACTTGGAGATTATTTCTTTTAAATCAAAGATAAAATTATTGTAACTAACACTTTGGATACAAATACGCTCAAAACTAGACTCAATTTGAGGAATAGCTTTCTCTAAGTTAATCTCATACCAAGGCACTCTAGAAAGTTTAGATTTATTTTTTGATCTAATGCAAAAAAGGCACCCAGCATTGCACTCTCCCTCCATCATTAAATAACATGTTTTTTGGTCTACCCGAGGCGTTCCTTTTTTAAAGCCGATTTTAACAGCCGATCCCAAAGAGAGTAAAACGTTCATGACAATCATTGTTATACTATTGATTAGCAATATTACCGAAAGCTTTATATACTAATGCAACTATAATAGTATATAATTATGAGCACCATTGTTATAAATTGATTAATGGTGTTGCTCATCTTTTTCCTCCATTTTCCCTCCAGGGGGGCTTAAAAACCCCCCTAAACAAACTTATCAGTATATTTTTTCCATTCATCTTTACCGAATCTCTTTTCCATTATTTCAAATTCAGATAAAAAAGCTGATTCAAGATCTATATCGAATGAATTTGCGAGTTGCATAAAAAGAGATAATATCTGGCCAAATTCTCTTTTAAGATTCTCATAATCTGCACATTTGTCATTTCCCATTCCACCTTTTTTGTAGCCATCCTTATAGAGGATGTACTCCCCCACTTCAGATAGTTCCTCATAAAGATGAATTAAGACTAGCGACGGAGGAAATTTTTCCCATCCACGCTCTTCACAAAATGTTTTATCTTTTTTCTGTATTTCTCTCAAATCCAATAAATCACCTTCTTCCAATCAAGTAAGTTGAAGTAGCATCTTCGATATCTACATCAATGAACTGCCCTACTACTGCATTCTCTAAAATAACTGGTTTATTATTATATATTCTTCCCGTGTAAGTATCATCCTTATTTTTCTCAGTAACCAATGCTTCAAAGCTTCTTCCGACATAGGATTGGTTTATTTCAGAAGAAATCTTTTTCCTTAGAAGATTCAATCTTCTTGATCTCTCCTTTACAATCCAGGTAGTTATCTGTTTCACCTTTGCTGAATCTGTTCCGGGTCTGGGGGAAAAACGAGTCAGATTAATCTTATCAGGCTTTATCTTTTCTACGAGTTTGTAAGTATTTTCAAAAGCAGACTCGTCTTCTGTTGGAAATCCCACAATTATATCGGTGCATAGATAGAGGTCTTTAATATTTTTTCTAAAAAGTGAAACTGTATCCAAGAACTCTCTGACTGAGTGACCTCTATTCATATCTAAAAGAACTTGGTCATCTCCTGACTGAACAGGTATGTGTAAGAATCTGTACATGTGCGGATCCTTGTATAAATCGACCAATTCATTTTCAAAAGTTTTTATATGATTTGGATTTGCCATCCCCAATCGTAACATGAATCTTTCATTTATCATGAATGTCTTATTTAGAAGTGAGATAAGAGTATCTCCTGTGTCTAGGCCATATACGGCTGTATCTTGTGATGTGAAAAGTATCTCTTTGTATCCATTTGAAAGAGCGTCTTTTACTTCTTTTACTATTTCTCCAATCGGAAAGCTGTGCACACTACCTCTTGCAAATCTAGTACAGCAAAAACTGCATCCACCTGCACAACCTTCTGATATCTGCACAATAGCAGATGCAGAATTATCCCGGATCTTCTTGAAAGCAGTTTTTGGTCCAAGTCTTCTGTTGTCATCAGAAATAAGAATCATTTTCTCTTTGGAAATGACAACTTCAACTATCCTATCCAAATCATTTGTTCCTATAATCCCAGAAACTCTTTCATCAATAGCCCCAAGATTAATTTTTGGGAGACACCCTGAGACTATGACCCGCTTATTCTCAAGCAAAGAGGAGATTCTTAGTGCAATCTTTCTTTCAGTCTGTCCTTTTACTCCGCACGTATTAACAATTACAGTATCTGCATCATCGATAGATTCTACAAGAAAATCTTTCAAGAGATATTTAAGTATCTCGCTGTCACCCTTGTTCTGGGTACAGCCATAAGTTTCAATAAATATCTTACGCTGCATTTTTCTTAACGCTACCCTATTGAATTGATAATAGAAGGTAGAAGTTGGATTACTATGTATACAATAAAAATTACAATTAAAATTTCTAATATTTTTTTGGCATAGTCAAATCCCAATCTTAATAGGACTAAAAGGATTAATATCCCTATTTCGTTTACAGCACCTTCTGGAAGAAAACCATTTGTCAAAGCGGATATCTCTTCTGCTATGAATTCGCTAAATGAGAGTATGGCCTCTACAACGTTTATGACAAATTGCCCTATGTCCATAATCTTAGAATTTAAAAATTTACTTATAAAAGTTTTGCAGTGATATGTGATCTAAGATTCAACTTACAATGACAAAGAACGGCAAATATTATAAACTCCATTAATCTCCGACGAATAAAACTATAGAAAAGGAGATGATTTTAATGGTAATTTTAGATATATTCAGAAAGAATCCCCATATGATTGCAGGTACTTTGCTATTTCTTGCAGGTGTTATTTCTATAATGGGGATAATTACTGCTGAAGCTTTCTATCCATCAGGTTACACAACCTCAAACAGCGAAATAAGTGATTTAGGTGCAACTCGGCCACCAAACAGCATAATTATGCAACCGTCAGCAACTATTTTTAATTCAACAATGATTGTAACAGGCATCATGGTTTTGATAGGCGCTTATTGTATTTTTTTAGCTTATAGAAAACTTCTTTTCAACATACCCTTTGCGCTATTTGGCCTTGGCGTATTATGTGTTGGATTGTTCCCTGGAAACGTTGAAGTATTACACCCGCTATCTGCACTGATAACTTTCATTTTTGGGGGGATTGCTGCTATTACTTCTTCAAAAATATTGGATTCTCCATTTCGATATATATCCATATGTTTTGGGATAATTGCACTCATTTGTCTTTTCTTTGCCAATTTTTTTATTCCAATATTAGGAGACGGCGGAACGGAAAGGTGGATTGCATATCCAATCGTCATGTGGTTAACTGGTTTAGGTGGATATCTGCTTGGGACTAAATCTTCAATTATAAAAAAGATGTAAGAATAGAAAAGGGCAAGAATGAAAACTCTGCCTATTTAATTTTTTACAAAATCTTTTCAAGTAATATTTTAGGATTTTCCTTAATCACATTTATTGCAGATTCTTCTTTAAGCCCTGCACCTAAAGCTACCCTATAAGCAAAGTCCTGGGTGATTAGATTACTCGGTGAGTGTGTATCTGTATCTAAAATGAATTTCTCACCTAGCGAAGCAACTCTCCCATTTCCAATATTGTGGCCACCTCTAGCAGTTATCTCAAGGAATATATCTGATTTGTTTGCAAGTTTTGCATCTTTTTCTTCAATTATTCCGGGGTGAGCGAGTATATCGACTTCACCGCTCTCAATTGCACTTCTATTTGTACCCGGCATCACGGGCTCTACAGGCGTTTCTCCGTGAACAACGACTATTTTTGCACCGAGTTTTTTTGCCTTGACTGCTAGTTTTTTAATTGTCTCAGGAGGAACGTGAGTAATCTCAACACCAGGGATTACAGTTATATCCCAGTATTGATTCAATTCCTCAGAAACTCTAGCAAGGCTAGGAACAATTAATTCAATATTTGAAGCATCAACATGATCTGTTAAAGCAATTGCTTTGTGGTCTAACGCCCTCGCACGTCTTACAAGTTCGGATGGGATAAGCTCACCATCAGAAAATATTGTATGAGTATGGAAATCACATCTTTTTCCTAAGTCCATTTATTCACTTCCTTCTCTTTTTCAATTCTTCTAATACTGATTCAAGTTTTATATCTCTTTCAACTAATAAAACAAATAAGTGATAAATCAGGTCAGAAGCTTCTTCAACTGTCCTATTCTTCTCTTCTGTATATGAAATAATTACCTCACTTGACTCTTCCCCGATTTTTTTAAGGAGGAGGTTTTTATCAGTAAGTAATTTTGTTGTGTATGAATCCCTCGGAAGTTCCTTTTTCCTTTTTTCGATTAACTTGTAAAGCTCATCTAGGACATAAAGCCCCCCTTCAAAGGACTTTTCACTTATTATTTTTCCATCTAGTTTTCTAAAGTAACATGTAGGATACCCTTCGTGACATGCTGCACCAACCTGTTCAACTAGAATTAAAATAGAATCTGCATCGCAGTCATATCTAACCTCTTTGACCATTTGGATATTGCCAGAAGATTCGCCCTTAAACCAGAACTTCTGTCTGCTTCTTGACCAAAAACAAGTTCTCCCAGTTTCAAGCGTCTTTTTCAATGAAGCCTCGTTCACGTAGGCCGTCATGAGAACTTCTTTTGTATTGTAGTCCTGAACTATAGCAGGAATAAGTCCTTTTTCGTCCCACTTTAGATTAAAATCGCTCATAATCTTACCGAAACATTTTTTGATCTAAGGTATTCTTTTACCTTTCTAATTGAATGTTCCTCATAATGGAATATTGAAGCTGCAAGCGCAGCGTCTGCCTTACCCTTGGTCAATGCTTCACATATGTGTTCTGCATTCCCTGCTCCACCCGAAGCAATGACAGGAACAGTAACAGCTTCAGAAATTGCCTTTGTAAGAGGGATGTCATAGCCATCTTTTGTACCGTCTGCATCCATACTTGTAAGTAATATCTCTCCACATCCAAGATTTTCCGCTCTCTTTGCCCATTCAACTGCATCTATACTAGTTGGTGTCCTTCCCCCATGGGTATAAACTTCCCAACTTTTACCTTTCTTCTTTGCATCTATTGCAAGAACTATGCACTGGCTTCCAAACATCTTTGAAGATTCTTTTATCAGATCTGGATTTTGAACTGCAGAGGTGTTGAGACTAACTTTGTCTGCTCCCGCTCTTAATATTGCTTTTATATCTTCAATATTTCTTAATCCTCCACCAACTGTAAATGGTATAAAGACGACATCGCCTGTCCTTTCAACTACATCAACCATAATATTTCTTTTATCAGATGAAGCTGTAATATCAAGAAATACCAATTCATCAGCACCCTTCTGGTCATAGAGCTGTGCCATCTCTACAGGATCACCAGCATCCCGGATGTTTACAAATTTTATACCTTTTACAACTCTCCCCTGGTCAACATCAAGGCAAGGGATGATTCTCTTTGCGTGCGTTATATCACCCCTTTAGTTGAAAGAAGATCAATTCTCTCATTAAATGAAGTTGCCATTAAAAGTGCTTTACCAAATGATTTGAACACTGCCTCCATCTTATGGTGGTCATCGTCCCCATAAAATTCCTTTATGAAAAGATTCAATGGGACTTTCTGAGCAAAAGAATCAAGAAAGTGTAAGAATAGATCAGGCGAAACTTCTTCAATCTTATCAAACTTGAAATTCAAATCAAACTTTGTATAGTGCCTTCCCCCTATATCAAGGGATGTCATGACAAGGCTATCGTCCATTGGTACGGTGGCCCAGCCCACTCTATTGATTCCTTTTTTGTCGCCTATGGCCTCTGAAAATGCCATCCCCATCGCTATGCCTATATCCTCAACAAGATGGTGAGTTAAATCCCCTTCTGCCTTTATCTCTATATCAAAAAGACTGTACCTGGAAAAAGTTTCAAGCATGTGATCAAAGAACTTCTTTGATGTTGAAATTTTATATTTTCCCTGACCATCTATATTCAACTTAATCTTGATATTGGTTTCCTTTGTTTTTCTTTCAATCTTTGATTCTCTCAAAACAAATCACCCAAAAATTTCCCTTACGTTCTTTAAATCAATCTTATTAGTGTAAATTGCTGTTCCAACTACAGCTTTGTTTATTCCAACTTTATCAAGCTTTATTAAATCATCAATTGATGAAATCCCACCTGATGCAATTATTTCTACATCGGTAAGAGATAAAATCTTTTTGTATAATTCTATATCTGGCCCCTTCATTCTTCCCTCAACACCTATGCTCGTAATGAGATAAGAAGATGCGTATTCCTCTAAATTTTTGATTGCATCAAATATTGTTAAACCTGAACCTTGAGTCCAACCAGAAATTGACACCTCTTCTCCTTTAACATCCAATGCTATGACTATCCTTTCCTTTCCAAATTCATCCCTTATCTTTTTTAGAAGTTCAAGATTTTTTACTGCTGAGGTTCCCATTATGAGTTTATCTGCCCCAGCGCCTATTAATTCTCTAAATATTTCTATGCTTCTTATCCCGCCTCCGACCTCGGCTGGGACTTTAACTTCTGAAAGGATTTTTTTTATTATGTCCCTATTTGTATCGGTATTATAAATCGCAGCATCAAGGTCAATCAAATGCAAATAATCTGAGAACTCTGCCCACTTTTTTGCTATTGTCATTGGGTCTGCATTCTCAAATATCTTGGTGCCAGGGTCCCCTCCGACAAGTTGAACGCATTTTCTATTCAGGATATCAACTGCGGGCAAAACTTTCATATTGTGCTCTCCACTATATTTATGTAATTTTTAAGAAGTTTTAGTCCGGGGTCACCACTCTTCTCCGGGTGAAACTGTGTGCCATAGATAAAATCCTTTGCAACTATTGAGGGGAATTTGATCCCATACTCTGTTTCGCCTAAAGTGTAATCAGGGCCACAGAAAGGTGCATAAGAGTGTACAAAATAAAAATAAGATTCATTTTTTATTTCTATCAAGAGCGGGTCATCATCTAAGAATTCTATACTGTTCCAACCCATGTGTGGAACTTTTTGTCCTTCGGGAAGCTTCTTTACTGAACCGGGGATAAGATCTAATCCCTTGAAAAATCCGTTTTCTTCGCTATCTGAAAAAAGCATCTGCATTCCCAGACATATTCCCAAAAGGGGTTTTGTTTCCACTTCTTTTTTTAATACTTTTATGAAAGGTGCGAGATTCTTCATCCCATCTTCAAAAGCCCCCACACCAGGGAGAATTAAACCGTCACAATCAAAATCCTCTTCTTTATCTATAAAAACGGGATCTACTTTTAGAAATCTAAAAGCTTTATACACACTCTTTAAATTCCCCATTCCATAATCTATGATACCAATCTTAACAGACATTTAATATCTCCCTTAAACTGGAAATAAATTTAACACATTCCTCGTAAGTTCCTATGGATACTCTAAGGTAGTTTTTGTTTTCAAAGTATCTTATTAAAATTCCTTTTTTCAAGAGCCCTTCATATATTTCTCTAGGATTTTCTGCTTCAAATAATATGAAATTGGTGCTTGACTGAATAGGTTTTATCCCCTTTATCTCTTGCATAGTGCCATAAAGGTATTTCCTGTTTTCCTTTATTTTTCTGACGGCGTCTTTCATGAAATCTTCATGTTGGATCGCCAACTCCACAACTTTCATAGATATTAGATTTAGATTATATGGGAGCATGACTTTGCTCATTGACTCAATTAGCGTTTCTGATGCCACACAGTATCCTGTTCTAAATCCTGCAAGTCCAAATGCTTTTGAAAATGTTTTCATGACAATCAGATTATCATAATTATTTAACAAGTGCAATCCTGAATGGCCAGAAAATTCTGCGTATGCTTCATCGAGGATTACAAGCATCCCTGTGTCCAATATAGCTTTGATCTCTTCATCGAGATATAAGACACCAGTTGGATTATTTGGGCTGCAAATAATTGCAATTTTAGAACTTTTGGCTTCGGAGATTATTTTTTCAACTGGGAGTGTATAATCATTATTGAGAGGGATTATTATTGGAAGCCCAGAATATATCCTTGCAATAGAGGAATAAAGTGAAAAAGTAGGAGATGGTATCAAAATTTTATCAAGTGGAGAAATAAATGCTTTTCCTATTGTATCAATAATCTCATCACTACCATTTCCAACTAAGACATTTTCTTTTTCAAATCCAATATAATCTGCAATTTTTTTCCTTATATCCGAATTTGTAACCTCTGGATATCTGTTAAAAGGCATTGATAAGAGCTTGTCATGTAAGGCCCAAATTACAGCTTCGTTTTTCCATGGCAGTTCATTGGCGTGTAATCTATCTATATTCCCATCCAATACGGAAACTTCTGAAGAGTATGGATCAAGACTTTCTAAGAGATCCCTATCAAATTTACTTTTCATCTTCTTCAAACCTCACATTAACAGCTTTTTCGTGCGCAAATAGCCCTTCTGATTTAGCAAGTGTTGAAACAGTACCTCTATAAGCTTTTAGTCCATTCTTTGTAACGTACTGAAATGTATATTTTTTTAGAAAGTCATCAACTGAAAGGCTGGAATAAAATCTTGCAAATCCTGATGTTGGAAGGACGTGATTTGTTCCTGAAACATAATCTCCCATAGCTTCAGGCGAATACTCTCCCAAGAATACTGAACCAGCATTTTTAATCTTTGTAAGAACTGAGAATGGTTCATTAACCATAATCTCTAAATGTTCAGGGGCAAAACTGTTTGAAATTTCTATAGCCTCATCGATAGAGGATATAATGAATATACCGCCTCGTTTGAGTGATTCTTCAAGTATTTCTTTTCTTGGAAGTATTTTAAGTTCATTTTCTATTTCTCTCACGACTTTTTCAGCGAGCGCCCTTGATGTAGTCAATAAATATGCTGAAGCCATTGGATCGTGTTCAGATTGGGCAAGCATGTCCAAGGCTATAAATCTTGGATTTGATTTTTCTTCGGCTATTATCATTACTTCACTAGGGCCTGCCGGAAATTCAGTTGGTGTTTCAACAAGTTTTTTTGCCATTGCGACAAATCTATTTCCTGGACCAACTATTTTTGATACTGGCTTTATCGATTCAGTTCCATAGGATAGAGCTGCTATTGCCTGAGCACCTCCGACTTTGTAAATCTCATCGACACCTGCAATATCCGATGCTACTAGTACCGCATCGTTACATCTGCCATCCTTTCCAGGGGGCGTTACCACAACAATTCTTGGAACACCGCATATTTTAGGCGGGATTGCTGCCATGAGCACAGTAGATGGATACGCAGCTCTGCCACCAGGCACATATATTCCTGCACTTTCTATAGGTAATATCATCTGCCCCGCTGTGATACCTTTCTTTTCAAATAAAAATGACTGGGGAGTTTCTCTCCTGTGGAAGTCCTCTATGTTCTCAGCTGAAGTTTCCAATGCTTCAATTAATTCAGTGTCTATATTATCGTAGGCTTCGGCTATCTCGTCTTGAGTTACTAAGAAATCATTTATTTTCACACCGTCAAATTTCAATGTGTATTCTTTAAGTGCTTCATCTCCTCTTTTTTCAACATCCAAAAGAATTGACTTGACATAGCCATCATCTTCTAATAGAATCTTCCTCTGTTTATTTTTTTCAAATAATACCTTTGATCCTTCATAAATTTCAATCAACTAGTTCACCAACCTTTCTATGGAAGTAATAAGAATCCCTGTTCCACCCATCTTTTTGAGTTTTTGAATAGTTTCTGATACCTGTTTTTCATCAACCACAAAGTGAGCTGCAACAAGTGATTCTTTTGAGATCACATCCATTACTGTTGGGCCTCCAAGACCGTGAAACTCCTTTTCAAATTTGCCCAAAGATTTAGTTGGGAGGTTCACCATGATGTACTTCTTACCTTGAGCCTCCAAGACGCTTTTAACTGATGAAGAAAGAAGTTCTATCTCCTCTCTCTTCTCGTTAATGCTATCCTTGTTTGCAATAAGTACTGCCTCAGATTCAATAATTTTGGATATGGGCTTTAGATTGTTCATCGCTAAAGTAGTTCCAGTACTAACTATGTCGGATATTAAATCGGAGACCCCGAGATAAGGGGCAATCTCCGTTGAACCTGATACTTCAATCACTTTCAGATTAATGCCTTTATCTTTAAAGTATTTATCTGTAACATTGGGAAATTCTGTCAC